>JANYDZ010000289.1 GCA_025363375.1 Hyphomicrobiales bacterium | reverse complement strand
GAGACACGACACCGCCCTCGCCGTCGCCGGCGTCAGGTTCACCGGCCCCACGGTTTGCCGGTCCGACCCCGATAGATCGATCAGCAGGCGGTCGCCGGTTTTCACAACGCGGGCCGCGACGCGCACGGGCGCGTCGAAATGCGCGCCGTCGTGGTCGAGCCGTCCTTCCGCGCAAGCCTCGCCGTCGGGGAACGAGGCGAGTTCGTTGCGCAGCCGGCGCGCTGTAAGGTCCAGAATGCTTTGCATGACCGAGAGCACGCAGTCCCGCCCGTATTCATCGCAGAGCGCGGCGAGTCCCTTGCCCGCGAGGCGCGTGGCGCCGATTTGCCCACGCAGGTCGCCGATCACGGCGGCGGGCGTGCGGCTGTTGTTGCGAATGATGTCCTCGACCGCCTCGTTGACGCCCTCGTTGCTCATGTAGCGCACGGGCGGAATCAACATGCCGTCATGAAAAATTTCGCGCGACGCGCCGCTCGATGAACCCGGCACGAGTCCGCCAACGTCCGTCTTGTGCGCGATGCTGACGCCGAAGCCGATCAGCACGCCCTCGTGAAAAGCCGGCGTCACCGCCACGAAGTCGGGAGCGTGTGAATTGCCGGCCTTGTAGGGATCGTTGACGACGAACGTGTCGCCGTCGCGCATCCCCGCGTCGCCAAAGCGCGCGCGCACGCAGGCCACCGCCTGCTCGTAGGGCAGCGAATGATATTGCAGCCCGCCGCCAACCATGAGCACGCGCCCCCGCGTGTCGGTCACGCCGGCTGTGCCGTCGCGCGATTCGCGCAGGATGGGCGAATATCCGGCGTGATAAAGCGCGTGCTCCATCGTCGCGGTCACTTCGTGAAGGCGGCCCGCGACGATCTCGATGGTGATGGGGTCAACTTGCATCTGAGGCTCCCGTGGCGATCACAAGGGTGCCGAAACCATCGACTTCGAGCGTCTGCCCGCAAAGGACAATCGTCGTCGCGTCGAATTGTTCGACGACGGCCGGGCCGGCGATCGCGTCGCGCGCGCGCAAGCCTTCGCGGTCAAAAATTTTCGCCTCGACGAAGGCCTTCCTGCCCGTGTCGTAAAGCGGTCTGCGGCCCTTCAGCGCGCGGTCGGGAGAGCCGTCGCCGGTCGGCATGGCGGGCAGGGAGAGTTGCGGCACGTCGATTTCGGCGACAAGGCGGAACGTAACGATCTCCACGGGTTCGTCCTGCGCGGCCTGTCCGTAGGTCGCGCGGTGGATGGCGTCGAAAGCGCGGCGCAACTCCGGCTTTTGCGCATCGTTGAAGGGCGCCTCGCAGGGCACGGCGAGCTGATAGCCTTGCTGAAGATAACGCATCTCCACAAGACGCCGGAGCACGACGGGCTCCTTTTCAAGCCCCTCGGCCGCGATGTCGGCGCGGGCCTGCGCTTCGAGCGCGTTGAATATCGCGTTGACGTCGTCGCTCGCGATATCCGCAAGCTTGCGCAAAAGTGAGCGCAGATAGGAATGGCGCACTTTGGTCTGCAGCAGGCCCATCGCGCAATTGAGGCCGGGACGCAAAGGCACCAGCACGCGGGGAATGCGCGCCATGCGGGCGATCTCCGTCGCGTGCGCGGGGCCCGCGCCGCCGAACGCCATCAAAGCGAAGCGGCGCGGGTCCTGTCCCTGCTCGCGCAACGCCAGGCGCAGATCCACGGCCATGGCGTTGTTGACGATGCGCAGCACCCCGACGGCGGCCTCCTCAACCGAGAGGCCCAGCGGCGCCGCGATCTTCGCCTCGATGGCGGCGCGCGCGCGCGCGACATCGAGGCTCAGCCCGCCCGCGAGCCTGGCGGCGCCAAGCGCGCCGAGGACGAGATTGGCGTCGGTGACGGTTGGCGTCTCGCCGCCGCGCCCGTAGCACGCAGGGCCCGGCACGGCGCCGGCGCTTTCGGGCCCGACCTTCAGAAGGCCGTCCTTGCCGATATGCGCGATCGTGCCGCCGCCCGCGCCCAATGTGCGCACGCGCAGCATGGGCGTGCCGATATCCTGCCCCGCCAACACGCCGGCGGAGGTTTCGCCGACGCGGCCTTCGATGATGACGCCGATGTCCGTGCTGGTGCCGCCCATGTCAAACGTCACCACGTGACCCGCGCCGGAAAGACGTCCAAGTTCCGCCGGGGGGACGAGCCCGGCGGCGGGCCCCGACAGCAGCAATTGGTTGGCCGCGCGCGCGCCTGTTTCGATCGGCAGCAAACCGCCGTTCGACTGCATGACGAACAGCCGCCGCGAGGTCACGCCGCGCGCGCCCAGTTTTTCGGCGAGCCTGCCAAGATAGGCCTTTACGCGAGGTCCGACATAGGCGTCGACCGCGGTCGTCGACAGCCGATTGTATTCGCGCACCACGGGCAGCACCGTGGACGAGAGCGAGACGCTCATCGCCGGCGCCATTTCGGAGAATATTTCCGCCGCGCGCCGCTCATGCGCGGGATCGATGAAGGAAAACAGAAAGCAGACCGCGACCGATTCAACTCCCGCCGCCAGAAACTTCCTTGCGGCCGCGCGCACATCGTTCTCATCGAGCGGCGCGAGGACGCGCCCCTGAAAATCGAGCCGTCCCGTCACCTCCTCGGTGAGGCGCTGCGGAATCAGCAGCGGCGGCTTGCGGTAGAAGGGATCGATGAGGTCGCTGCCCTGCGGCTGCGACCAGCCGCGCGTTTCGTAGACCGCGCGAAAACCGCGCGTGATGAGCAGGCCCGTCTTCGCGCCTTTGCCTTCCAGCAGCGCGTTGGTGGCGATGGTTGTGCCATGCACGAAGGCGGCGACGTCCGCCGGCGCGACGCCCGCCGCGAATATCTCCTCCAGCGCGTTCATCACGGCTTGCGAGGGGTCGGCGGGGACGGACGCGACCTTCGCAAAACGCATGGCGCCGCTGGTCTCCTCCACCGCCACGAGGTCGGTGAAAGTCCCGCCGGTGTCGACGCCGATCATCCAGGCGCTCATCGCATCCCACCCCGATTTGACATCCGGCGCCTGCGGGCGCGGTTTGTCCAGCACAGGAAGCACATTCGCCGGTTCGCCTGCAACCTGTCCCGGCCGGGCGAATTGCGCCCAGCGAACTGCGCCATTGAGATTATCGGCGCGGCGCCCCATGCTGGGCCTGTCGCAAAGGAAGAACGCCATGACGGATTCAGCGGGCAATATCGAGCGGAAGTTTCTGGGCACGTGGCGGCTGGTTGGCGTCGAGCGCGAGGAAGTCGCGACCGGCAGGAAACTCGATCAGGACGTGAAGCAGACCGGCTATATTTCCTACACGCCGGACGGGCGGATGATGGTCATCATTTCGCACATCGCTCCCGGCAAGGCCGAGGAAATCACCTGCTACGCGGCCAAGTGGCATGTGGAGGGCGAGCGCGTCGTGCATGATGTCGATATCGCGGCGCGCGCGCCGTGGACCGGGACGAAACAGGTGCGCGGTTATGAGTTTCGCGGCAATCGCCTGATCCTGAGCCCTCCGGTCTCCGCCGATTTCGTGCACGGCTCGGTGACGCGCCGCAGCCTTGAATGGGAAAAGGTGGCGGCGCCCGCGTAGAACGATCGGGCAATTCGACAATCAAACGCAGGGGGAAACATGGCTGGCGCAGCGCGCGACGAGAACGCGATCGCGGAAAAATTTCTGGGCACGTGGCGCTTGATCGGCGTCACGCGCGAGGACGCGGCGAGCGGCGCGAATCTCGATGAAGGCGTCGTTTACGACGGGGTCATCGCCTATACCGACGACCGCCGCGTCACCGTCATCATCACGCGGCAGGTTCCGGGCAAGGAGCGCTTCATCACCTGCTACGCCGCCCGCTGGTCGCTCGGGGACGGGTTCGTCACGCATCACGTCGATATCGGCGCCGATGGCAAGCGCGAGGGCTCGGACCATCCGCGCAAGTATAAATTCGAAGGGGGCCAGTTGACGCTCACGCCGCCGGTGACGCCCGATTTCACGGGCGCTTCGACTGTGCGCAGCCTCGTGTGGAAACGTATCCAGAAACCCGCGTGAGGCCCGGTCTCCAACACAACGGGTGAATTGATGCAACACGCGTTCACGCCAAACGTCCTGTTTGGCCTCAATCCCATGTGGGTCTCGACGATCCTGCTCGTCTGCGTCTACGCGGCGATCATCTGGGACAAGATCAACCGCGCCATCATCGCCCTGCTCGGCATCGCCGCGATGATTTTCTCCGGCCTGCTGACGCAGGAGGAGGCGATGCGCGGCGTCGATGTGAATACGATCGGCTTGCTCACGGGCATGATGATTCTGGTGTCGATCTCGCGCAGATCCGGCATGTTTCAATTTGTCGCGATATGGGCCGCGCAAATAGCCAAAGCCAAGCCGGCCGGCATTCTGCTGCTGCTTTCGATCGCCACCGCCGTGCTCTCGGCGTTGCTCGACAACGTCACGACGGTGCTGCTCGTCGTGCCGGTGACGCTGCATATCTGCGAGGAACTCGGGGTTCCGCCCTATCCCTTTCTCTTCGCCGAAGTGCTCGCCTCCAACATCGGCGGCACCGCGACCCTGATCGGCGATCCGCCGAACATTCTCATCGGTTCGCTGGCGGGGCTTTCCTTCAACGCCTTCGTCGTTCACCTGACGCCCGTCATCATCGTGGTGATGGCGGCGCAGGCGTTGACGACGCATCTGGTGTGGGGGCGTCAATTGCGCTCGACGCCCGAGCATCAGGCGCGCGTCATGGCCATGCGCGCCATAGAGGCCATCGAGGATTGGGCGCTGCTGAAGCAATCGGCCGCGGTGATCTCAGCCGTCATTCTCGGCTTTATTTTCGCCCGCCAGCTGCGGCAGGAGCCCGCCACGATCGCCATGGCGGGCGCGGCGGTGTTGATGCTGCTCGACAATTGGCGGCACCATTCCGAGAAGCAGGCGGAAAACGTTCACCGCACCTTCACCGACGTCGAGTGGATCACGATCTTCTTTTTTGTCGGCCTGTTCGTCGTCGTGCATGGCGTCGAGGTCGGCGGGCTGTTGCAGATGCTCGCGGGCAAGCTGGTCGAAGCCACCGGCGGCGACATGGCGCGCACGGGCTACGTCATTCTGTGGGCCTCGGCGATTCTCTCGGCCATCGTCGACAACATCCCCTTCGTCGCGACCATGATCCCGTTGATCAAGAGCATGGCGCCGGCGTTCGGCGGAGAAGCCGCGATCGAGCCGCTCTGGTGGTGCCTGTCGCTGGGCGCGTGCCTCGGCGGCAACGGCACGCTGATTGGCGCCTCGGCCAATCTGACGGTGGCCGGGCTCGCCGAGCGCAGCGGCGTGCCGTTCAAGTTCAGCACCTATACGTTCTATGCGTTTCCCATGATGCTGATGAGCGTGGCGATCAGCCACGTTTATGTGTGGCTGAGGTATTTCTGAGCGCGGGCGGGCGTACAACGCATGCTCCAGCCAGATGCTCCGTCGGGCCTGGCGCAAATGCAAAATAAAAACGGCGGTCCGAAGACCGCCGCTTTTATTTCGATCCGGGAACGAAACCTACTCGGCCGCCATCTTTGCCGAAGGCGCGGCGTCGCGGACGTTCTTGTCGACGAACTTCTCGTAGGTGACGAAGTTCCTGGCAAAGCTGTCGACGAGGATTTTCGCCGTCGCGCGGAACTCGGCTTCCGAGGGCCAGGTCTTCACGGGGTTGAGGATGCTGGGCTCGACGCCGGGAACGGACGTGGGAACCGACAGACCGAAATAGGGGTCGGTGCGGAAGTCCGCCTGCTTCAGCGATCCGTCGAGCGCCGCCGTCAACAGAGTACGGGTAACACGAATGGGCATGCGCTTGCCGACGCCCGGCTTGCCGCCGGTCCAGCCCGTGTTGACGAGCCAGCAATCGACCTTGTGATCGGCGATCAGCTTGCGCAGCAACTCGCCGTAGACCGAAGCGTGACGCGGCAGGAAGGGATGGCCGAAGCAGGTCGAGAAGGTCGCGGTCGGCTCGGTAATCCCTTTCACCGTGCCGGCGACGACAGCCGTATAACCCGAGAGGAAGTGATACATGGCCTGCGCCGGATCGAGCCTGGCGATCGGCGGCAGCACGCCGAAGGCGTCGCAGGTCAGCATGACGATGTTTTTGGGATGACCGCCGCAGCCTGTCGCGGAGGCGTTGGAGATGAAGTCTATGGGATAGGCGATGCGGGTGTTTTCGGTCAGCGAATCGTCGTCAAAATCGGGAACGCGGGTCGCCTTGTCGAGGACCACGTTCTCCATGACGGTGCCGAAACGCTTGCTGGTGGCGTAAATTTCCGGCTCCGCCTCGGCGGAAAGCTTGATCGCTTTCGCGTAGCAGCCGCCCTCGAAATTGAACACGCCGTTCGGGCTCCAGCCGTGCTCGTCGTCGCCGATGAGGATGCGGTTGGGGTCCTGCGAAAGCGTCGTCTTGCCGGTGCCGGAGAGGCCGAAGAACACCGCCGTATCGTTGCCGTCCGTCGACATGTTGGCCGAGCAATGCATCGGCATGACGCCGAGCGCCGGGAGCTTCCAGTTGAGGAAGGTGAACACCGACTTCTTCATTTCGCCGGCGTAGCTGGAATTGGCGATCAGCACGATTTTGCGCGTGAGGTCGAGCGCAATGACTGTTTCGGAGCGACAACCGTAGCGCTTGGGGTCGGCCACAAAGGTCGGGCAGTCGATGATGGTCATGTCCGCGACGAAATTCGCCAGCTCCGCCTGCGAGGGGCGGATCAGCAGGTTGCGGATGAACAGCGAATGCCAGGCGAATTCGCAGATGACGCGGGTCTTGACGCGCAAGGCCGGGTCGGCGCCGCCAAACAGGTCCTGAACGAACAGATCCCTGCCTTCGCAATGCTTCAGCATGTCCTGCAACAACAGTTCAAAATGCTCCGGCGACATCGCCTTGTTGATGTCCCACCACACGTCCTTGTCGACAATGCCGTCCTTGACGGTGAACTTGTCCTGCGGCGAGCGTCCGGTGTGGATGCCGGTCTCGGCGACAATGGCCCCGCCCGGCGCGATCACGGCTTCGTCGCGGCGAATGGATTCCTCGTAAAGCGCGGGGGCTTCGAGATTGTAAGCGACGCTTTTGACGCCCTTAAGGCCGAATTTATCGACCCCGAAAGCGGGGTTGAATGTGCCGGTCTGTTTCATGAGTAACTCCGAAAAGCGTTTCCTTTGCGCCGCCGCGTAGGGCAGACACTTTTTCCCCGCCCTCGAACGCAGAGCGTCGGTGGCGGGTGTTTAGTCGTCCAAGCGCCAGAGGGCAAGGTCACAAAAGCGATACTTGCGTCGCCTTAAGAAAGTTTTGCGACGCAATAAAGCGGCCAATGAAAGGCTTTATGTCGCAGGCGCCGAATCAGCCCGCCTGGCGCGCCTGCGCGGCGAGCGCCACCAGCACGTCGCGCAAACCGCCGGGACCCGTGATTTTCGCGGGGAATACGATGCGCGCGGTCAGGTCGCCCGCGGCAAGGTCCATGCCCTCGGGGTCGAGGCCGGTGGCGCGCCAGCGCCCCGCCGGCTCTCCGGCGAGTTTCGTCGCATAGAGCCCCAAAGCTTCGGTGTGGTCGGTATTCATGTGTTCAACCGCGCCCGCCTCAGCCGCCACCAGGGTGTCGGCGCCTTCGAGCGATGTCAAAACGGATTCGGCCTTGTAATCGGCGGCCTTGGCGAAGCCGCCGTTGAGGTGTGCGCCATCGACCTGCATCCGCCAAAAGGCGAAATCGCCGAAATCAGCGTAAAGGGCGGATTTCGGGTGACGGGCGAGAAAGCGCGCCTTCAGCCGGGCCCGGACGCCTTCGTCGGTCTGCTTCACGGCCCGCCCGTAAACCGTCAGGCGGGGATGGGCGAGCGGATCGCCCTTGCCGCCCTGCGACAGCAGGATCGAGCAGCGCGGCTCCGCGTCGAGGTTTTTCGTATGGGCCGACAACTGCGACATCAACAGGATGGGCGACCCGTCATGGTCGGTTGCCACCGTCACCAGCGTAGCGAAAGGGTGGCCGTGGGCGCGCTCAATCGTGGCAAGGGCGCCCGAACGCGTGGCGCGCAGCAGCCGCTTTGATTCGGCGATCGCGTCATAGCCGGCGGGCAATTGCCCCAATCTGGAACCCGGTTTTCCTTCAGGCGCTGTTTCGGCTTCGTTCATGAACGCGCATCCCGATCTGTGCTTTTTCGCGCATTATACTATATAGCGATTGTGGCGAAACAGTCATTCCGCGGGCAGGACCTGTCGAGCTTAAGCCCCGCCCCGGCCACATTTAAGCCTGCCTTGCCGTCAAGCCTGCGCGTGTAACCCTGGCTTGCGCCGTTCATGGCGCATTCAGGGCAAAAAGCGGAACATCGCGCATGTGACGGTGTTTGCCGACATGCGCCCGCGCCTTTGAAGATTGGAAAACCCATGCCAACCATCGCCCTTGTCGACGACGATCGCAATATTCTGACCTCCGTGTCCATGTCGCTGGAAGGCGAAGGCTATCGGGTTCAGACCTACACCGACGGCGCCAGCGCGCTTGACGGTCTGAAAACCAATCCGCCCGATCTCGCCATCTTCGACATCAAGATGCCGCGCATGGACGGCATGGAGTTGCTGCGTCGCCTGCGGCAGAAATCCGATCTTCCCGTGATTTTCCTCACGTCCAGGGACGAAGAAATCGACGAGTTGTTCGGCCTCAAGATGGGCGCCGACGATTTTATCCGCAAGCCCTTTTCACAGCGCCTGCTGGTTGAACGGGTCAAGGCGATCCTGCGGCGCTCCAACCCGAAGGAGTCCGCCGCGCAGAAGGAATCCGAGGCCAAGATTCCC
>JANYDZ010000215.1 GCA_025363375.1 Hyphomicrobiales bacterium | reverse complement strand
GGGAATGCGCGGCCATTTCTGCGTGACTTTTTTGCCTTCGCCGAATTCTTCGAAAATGCCTGTGATAACAGGCTCGACGGCGTCGAATACATCTTCATGCGTGACAAAGCTCATTTCGAGGTCAAGCTGGTAGAACTCGCCCGGCAACCGGTCGGCGCGCGGGTCCTCGTCGCGGAAACACGGCGCGATCTGGAAATAACGGTCGAAACCCGCCATCATCAGAAGCTGCTTGTACTGCTGCGGCGCTTGCGGAAGCGCGTACATTTTGCCCGGATGAATGCGCGAGGGCACGAGAAAATCGCGCGCGCCTTCCGGACTCGAAGCCGTGAGAATCGGCGTGGCGAATTCGTTGAAGCCCGCGCCCTTCATGCGCGTGCGCATGGAATCCACCACCTTCACGCGCAACATAATGTTTTTGTGCAGCCGCTCGCGGCGCAGATCGAGGAAGCGATACTTAAGCCGCGTCTCCTCGGGATAATCCTGATCGCCGAACACCGGCAACGGCAATTCGGCGGCTTCTCCGAGAACTTCGATGTCGGTGACATAGAGCTCCACCTGCCCCGTCGCCATGTCGGCGTTTTGCGTGCCCTCGGGCCGCTTGCGCAACTTGCCGTCAAGCCGCACGACCCATTCGGAGCGCAGCTTTTCGGCGGTCTTGAAAGCAGGCGAATCCGGATCAACCACGCATTGCGTCAGTCCGTAATGATCGCGCAGATCGATGAAAAGCACGCCGCCATGATCGCGAATGCGGTGACACCAGCCCGAGAGTCGCGCCGCTTGCCCTATCAGGGCTTCCGAGGGCTGGGCGCAGGTGTGGGAGCGATAGGCGTGCATGACGATTTCTCGAATCTTGAAACAACCCGCTCGTCCCGCAGGCGGGAAAAGGCGGCGCGAAGCGCAGAAAGGGGGGCCGCAACGTGGCGACGCGGAGCCCCCGATTGGCGCGTGTGTAGGGTAAAATCCGCGCTTGGGGAAGGGCGGAAGCGCCTTACGCGGCCCCGGCGCCAGCCGCCAGCGGCGGGTCAACCACCGGCGGAGCGTAAAGTCCGTTCTTGTGCAAACGGGTCCGATTGCCCGAGAGATCGTGATAGGTAAAGGCGCGTTCCGCGAAATAATGACAGACAAGCGCCTTGCGCGAATGGCCGAGGTCCGCGCGCGGCGCGCCGCCGTGAACCAGATTGGCGTGCCAGAAGAGCACATCGCCTTTTTGCGCGATGAAGGTTTGCGGTTGCAGTCCATAGGCCTCCAGGTGCCGCGCCATCGCCGGTTCGTATTTCTCGTTGTACGCGGCGTATCCCTTGACCTTGAATTCCTGCCGCAAAATGCCGACTTCCGCGCTCAACAGGTAAGGCAGCAACCTGTGACTCCTGGGATAATAGACCAGCGGACCGCTGTCGGGATGAATGTCCTCGAAGGCCACCCAATTCGCGATCAAAAACCCAAGCGGATAGGTGGTCATGTGAATCGCGTCGGAATGGGCAAGCTGCGAACTGCCCTTGTGCCCCATGATGGTCTGGAAAGGCAGGGTCTTGCGCCCAAACAGCAAATCTGTGATTCGCAAAACGTCCCGATGCCATTGCAATTGGCGAATTTCGGGGACCTCGATATGGGGGTCCAGGCGACGCCCGGGATAAGGGTCTCCCTCGCCATGCGGCTCGGGGGCAAGCTCAATGACGCCGGCCGCGATTGCCTCTTCGTAGGCCCGCCAACACGCGTCCAGCGCTTCGTCCTCGATGAGTCCGGGCGCGATATAGTAACCGTCGATGATGAATTTCCGGCAGATCCGCGCATCTGATTCGGACATGGTTCCAAGCGCTACTTTTTCATCGACCCGATACAGGGCATCGGGCTGATCGATCCAGCAGCCAGAACCGCATTTGGGAAAAGCGTCGCCACGGAACTCCGCTATAGCGTCCAGGTCCACAGGAAATTCCGCCGCATAGGTCTTCTGAAAATTCCGCTTCGCAAGGTACGACTTGATCCGTTTTTGAGCGGTTCGAAACATATGTTGTGTTCGTCCATATTGTCTTCGAGGCGCAAGATGCGATGGCGGGCGCATTTTAGGCTTAAATCGGTTGCGGCGCCAATTCGCGCCGACATTCGCGCCGACTGTCGCGCCGACTGTCCCAATTGCGGCGCGACAAAGCTCCTCCAGGGCGGCGCACCCGCCAATGCGGCAATTTACGTTTGGGAAAAATGCGTCTACAAGCGTCTGATGATCAAATTCAAGGCGACCTCTCCCGACGACAAACCGCCCGCTCCCAAGGCGGCCAAAGCCGCGCCTCCCGCGCCTTTGACGGAAGCGGAGCTTGACGCCGAAGATGCCGCGAACGGCAAGTCGGGCAAGCCCGCCAAAAAGGGCGGCTTCAACCGCAAGAAGCCTATGAATCGCTGAAATACAGCGCTGATCGGGCGGGTTCAGACTTTCGTCAAGACAGCCCACATATTGTCGCTGCTGGGCAGCGCGTCGAAAAAACTTTGCCTTATCGCAAAACCTGTTTCGCGCGCCATGCGGGCAAGGCTTGCGGGCGTAAAATAATTGACGTGTTCGGGGTAGCGAAACCCGCACCATTTCGTGCCCATGACGCGCCGGTTGAGCGAGCCGTAATTGGGCACTTTCACGACGACCACGCCGCCCGCCCGCAACACCCTGTGACAGCCCGACAGCAGCGGCTTTGGTTGGCTTTCGTGTTCCAGATAAGAGCGCAGCACCACGCCGTCCATGCCGCCCGCCTCGAAATGCGCCAGTCCATCAAGACTGGACATGGCCAAAACCTCGCCGCCGGCGGGTCCGCAGATGACCTGCGCCGCCCGCGCCAGCTCGCTGGATATTTCGACGCCAAACGGCGTGTAGGCGACAGCGAGGGCCGCCAGATAGCCCCCGGCGCCGCAGCCGATATCCAGCACGCGGGGTCGTCCACCGCGTCCCGCGAACGCTTTGCGCAAATAATCGTCCGGCGTTTTCTTGGCTATCTTCGTGCGAAACCGCGTCGCCATGTCGAGCCGCGTCCGCAAAGGCGATTTCTGGCGGCGATTTTTCAGTTTGATGGCGTTGGCGTTTTCCCAGGCAAAGGCGCCCGCCGCAAAGATCGCGGGATCCACGGCAACCGGCAAATAGATGAATTCGCAGGCGCGGCACGCGACAATTGTGTGCCCCTCGAACGCATGCGCCGTCCGCCGATCGCCGCCCCCGCACCCTGGACAGACGCGATCAACAAGTCGAAGCGCCGCGCGTTGCATCATGAGAAAAGCAAGCCTTGATCAGAGATTCGGCACTCTTAATGACCGCCGCGACAAAATGCACCCCTAAAACGCGTTGCCACAAGCCGCATTCCCGCCCGCTGGCGACGCCCTCCCGCCGCATGTCGGAGGGTCGGCGCCGGCGGCTTTGACTTGCAGCCTGAATTATCGCATCTGAACCGACCAGAACAGAGCGTGCGGGAATTCCGGCGTTCAGCGCGGCTTGGCGCAAGGCCCGCAGCCGGCGCGGCTTTGGCGGCAACGTTTCGCGGAACGCCCATTTCAGCGTGGAGATCATGCATTTTGTCCGACTGGTTTCGAAAGCTTCTGGGCTCCCGGCCGTCCGCCGCGACGGAAACACCAACGGCGCGTAAAGGCGTGCAAACACTGGACGAATATGTCGCGGAAATCCCCAGCGCGCAAAACGCGGTCGATCTGGTGCCGGGCTGGAATCACGCATTGCCGGAGCATGTCGCGGTCAAGGCGGGCGCAGGCGCCTTTTTTGCCGATGACCGCATCCACTGGGGGCTGCAACAACATGGATCGATCGCGGGAAAAAGCATTCTTGAACTTGGCCCGCTCGAAGCCTCTCACACATACCTGATGCACCAGTTCGACCCTGCGGAAATCGTTGCGATCGAGGCAAACAAGCTGGCGTTTCTGCGTTGCCTCATCGTCAAGGAATTGCTCGGGCTGACCAAGGCGCGGTTCCTGCTCGGCGATTTCCAGAAATGGCTTGAGGCCACGCCGCAACGCTTCGACCTCATCGTGGCCAGCGGCGTTCTTTACCACCTGACGCAGCCGCTCCGCCTGCTGGAATTGTTGGGCGCGCATTCCGACGCCCTGTTCATCTGGACGCATTATTTCGACGAAACGGAAATGCCGCCGGGCGATCTCAGAAGGCTCCCGTTCGCGGAGAACTTCAGGATCGAAAGCTTTCGCGGACTGGATGTCCGTCTGCATCGTCGGGGCTATTACAAGGCCTGGAAGGACAAGAAGTTCTGCGGCGGCATGCACGACGACCATTATTGGCTGGAGAAAGACCACATCATCAAGGTGCTGGGCCTGATGGGCTTCGACGACATACGTCTCGCGGACGAACAGCCCGATCATCCCAATGGGCCAAGCTTCTCAATTTACGCCCGGCGGACGCATGGCGCGGAGCTTTAGGGCGGCGTTTTCAAGCAAAGTGGATACCCGTTCGTAAAGCCGGCCAAAACAGGAATCTGGAACCGGCGCGCAGCTTACGCCGCCCGGAATTCAGCGCCGCTTGGGCGCGCGCGCCGGCGCCGGGGGAGAAGCCGGCGCGGGCGGAGCGGCGCGAACGGTCGGCTGAGGATCTATTTCAAAAGAAGTGACTTCAGTGATTTGTTCACGCGGCCCGGTTGGCGAAGGCGACACGTTGCGCGACCAGAGCGGATAGCCGAAAGCCGGCGCAAACTCGAACTGCGCCGTTCTTTTCAATTTTGTGGTGTCATCGACAAAGTCACGTTCAATGCGAAACACGGGAATCGCGCATCCCGAGACATCGCGTACCCCCTCGCTGACGACGCGCTGGGTCACATGTTCCACCCTTGCCGTCTTGCCGTCTACGATGGTTGTCTGATCGTACATCGAATCGGCGCCTGTCTCGAAGCCGGTGATGGAGCCCGACATGGGCCGCAGGGCGAAAGTTGAGATTGTTCCCGCTCGCCCGTCAATGTTGCGTATCGGCGCAAAATCGCGCAACTCGCTAAGTTGATCAATTCCCCCTTCGATGGAACGAACGCGGACAACGGCTATGTCCGATCGCACGCCCTCGATGCGCAACTCGGTCGATTGGCCTTCCAGACTGGTTTTCGCCAATAAAAGGTAGTTCAGGCGCGTCGAGTCAAGCAGCGCGCAATCCAGCCCGCTTGCGCGACTGCAAGACACAGTCAGCAGCACGACTGAGCAAAGAGCCTTCAAGCCCGCGCCTCTCACGTTGTACACGCGCAGCATAGCGCATTTCTCGATGTGGCGCCATCACAGTCCGGACAACGTACCGGGGCAATCTACAGGCTTGCGCTCGACCGCCGGCGAAGCGAATGGTTAAAGGCGATGACCAACGACAATCAAAGCCCGGTTAAAACCCTACGCCCATCAGAACAAAGCCCGGGCACATCAAGGTGTCGCAATTGCGTGCAAACCTCTGGGCATAGGCGACATTCGTAACCGCCAGACGCGGCCTGGATTGCCGTTCCCCCGCGGAAATCAGACCCACGCGTGTACGCGCCAGCCCGGCGGCGCGACGGGGCGTTGACCCGCGGAGCGTGATCGGCTTCGTCGGCGGCACGGGAAGCAATTCAAATTCGCGACGATTGGTCAACATTGTCGTGGGTTTGACGGCAACCACATCAGTCTCGGCTATGGGAGCCGTTGAAGTCGCCGGTTCGATTGCGTCGACAGGCGCGGGAAGCGCGGCAAAAACGGTCTCCTCAGGCGCAGGCAACAGCAAAGGCTCAGCCGAGCAAATACCGGCGGAGAAAAGAGCTGCGGACAGGAACGTCGATAACTTGATCATGACTGTATCCTCATTCTTCCAACCGATTATAGCAGAAAACTTGCGGCTCGCCACTCGGGTTGAACAACGTCATGAAAATTCCGTTGCGTTGTCTCATAAATGCGTCATCGCCGCCAGCCAATTGGAACACCAACAGGTGAAAAACAACGCTTCAAGTCAGGTTCAGTTCCTTCCAATCAGCAAAACTTTCAGGTCCCGTCCCGGCGTGAAGTCGTTGGCGCGCATCTCAAAGGCGGTCGCCGATATTTTTTTTAGATTTTCGAGACAGAAGCTGACGACCCTGTCCGCCCTGCCCTTGTCGACGACCAATCGAAAATCCTTGATGGGCGCCGATGGCGTCAGCCCGCGCAGGGCTAAGATCATACGCCGCTCCCGCAGCTTGCCCGTGTTTGCCTCGTTGACCGCGGCAATCTTGTCGAGGCCCGTATAAAACGCGTCGTCGATACAATAATCGGTCTTGTGACGCTGCACCATCGAGGCGACGCCCCGCTCGTTTCGCAGCGGCAAACGCAGGGGCGTGTCGAGGCTCATGCCGAGGCTGGTGCGATAGCGAATTTCTATTTCGACCGGTTGCGCCGGCGCGAAAACCCAGCGCTTGCTGCCGCTGGTGCGTACGGTCCAGGTGGGAAAATAAAGCGGATTGCCTTGGACATCATTGCCCACCTGAGCGATAATTCCGCCCTCCACAAGCTTTTCGCGAACGTCTGGCGCGAGCGCGGCCAGTTGGTTCTGGAACGTGCCAACCGGCACGAGGGCAAGCTTGTGCTGACGCAAGGAGCTGGTGACGTCCTTGCCGTTAAGCTGCGCCGACTGAACGAAAGCAAACCCGCCGGGCTTGCCGGCAATCTTGGTGGCAAGGCCCACAAAATTCACTGGATCGGAACCGGAAATGGAATAACTCACGTCCGGATCGGAAAAATCCAGATCCGGCATCGCAAACCCGAGTGTCACATTTGCGGGTGCGGGCCCGTTGTTCACAATTCGGTACTTCGCCACAACATTTTCAGGTGAAATGGCAATATCGACCGACTCGATTGTCACAACGGCGTCGCTCGGCTTGGCGAGGGTAATACCGCCGAGCGCAAGTTCCTGCGTCGATTCATTCGCCAAAGCTCCGCCCGGGCCGGACGCAAAAAATGCGCCTAACGCCGCGATCGCCCAGCGCCGAATTCCAGCTTGCATTCCGTGCATCTCCCCAGCGCCGCCGGTAAAGCCCTACTTGATCACGTAAAACTGCGTAGCAAACGACCATTTCGGGTCCTGAAAACGACCGGGACCGGTTTCTTTCGCTGAAAGGAGTTTCAGGCTCCGTGTTGTCTCACGCACATATTCGACCGCCGGCAATTGGCCCGCCATGACATCCGGCACATCGGGCAGATCAATCATCTGCACCGGCTTGTCGCTGAGGATCGCCATGAGCATGCCTACCCCGATCGGAGCCGCGGCGACGAACTCGAAATTGACCTTGTCTTTCGGGTCGGGGATCAAGCGCGGCTTGTCACGCGCCAACAGGTTGGCGCTCTCGACAGCTCCGCGCGGCTCGGCCAGCGAATGGGTATTGGGATAGATCTGCGTCAACCGCCCGGCGGAATCAACGTCAATGACAACCAGATATCCCGGCTTTTCGGTGGAAACGCGCACCGCCATTTTCGCGCCAATCGGAATCTCGGCGCCTGGCAACAGCACCAGTTTGAGGCCCGCGGGATTGTCCATCCGCAGTTCCGATTCAGCCAGAATCGGAGGAACCATCGGCACAGGAGTCTCGGGCTGGACCTCGGTCGGCTGAACGCCGCCGATAATCTTCACCGCGCGATTGCGGATCGCCTCCTGCGCGTCAACGACGCATGTTTGCGTCGCCAGCGCCAGAACGAGAGCAAGAAACCATCGCATGGGCAGTCTCCTCTCAAGCCGTCAAGGCGCGGTAAACAGCCCGGCGGCGCCAACGAGAATATCGCTTCCGGTCTGCTGGTTTATCAACTCTGACAGCTTCATGGGGTTGCGCCTGTTGTCAAGCTGCTTGACCGCCTGCTCCAGTTCCGTAAGGCGCCTCGGCGCGGTCAAGGCCACGATCTGATCGGCGCCGAGAGGCTCGCTGACAGCGAATTGAATGCGATACGTGCCTTCGCTGCGCATCGAGGGGTCCGAGCCGAAAATCACGTGGGAGGCGGCTGGTGCAGAGTATTTCTCCTTTGCGCCTGACGGTGAACATGCCGCGTACAGCAATCCTACCGAGGGCATGCGATTGGTGCGCGTCAGCGACGGAACGACCGTGCGGGAGATTGGCAAAGGTTCAGCCCGATCGCTATTTGCCTTCCACCCTCGCACG
>JANYDZ010000207.1 GCA_025363375.1 Hyphomicrobiales bacterium | reverse complement strand
CCAGCATGACCGAGCTGCGCGTCGAGGCCACCGCCATGCGCATTCTGAAAACCATTTGCCGCGAGCCGCTGGCCGTCGCGTCGCGCTCGCTCTCCGGCGGTTCGGGCACTTTGCGCATCGCCATGCGTCAGCACTCGCACGGCGAAGCGCGCAACGCCATGCTCGCGGTTTTCGGCGCGATACGCCAGATCAAAACCATCTACGTCTTCGACGAGGACATCGATATCCGCGACGAACGGCAAGTCGAATGGGCGCTCGGCACGCGCTTCCAGGCCGATCAGGACATCGTCATGGTGCAGGGCATGATGGGCATGCCCATGGACCCCTCGCTTGACGGGCGGCGCACGGGCGCCAAGGTCGGCTTTGATTGCACGCGTCCCTTCGGCAAGGGCGGCATGATCATTCACACCCGCTGCGCCGCGAAAGTCTTCGGCGGCCCCGCGCGTTACCAGACGGTTGAACAGGCGCTGGAAGCCGGCCCGCTGTTCTATTCGCACATCGTCGAGGCCGTCGGCAGCACGGATGGCCGCGAAGTCGCCGCCGCGCTCGATGACCTGCGCAACCAGGGCAAGCTCGGCCGCGACCGGGACGGCCGCTACCATCTGGCGAAAGCGACGCCGGGCATGACCGGCATCGTCGGCGAACTCTACCACGATCCCAATCACGGGATTTGAGACCGGGCTTCAGACGCGGCGCGTCTACTCCGCGATCGATTCCTGAACCGCCTTCTTGATGGCCGGATCGACATTGCGCATGCGCGCCAGCATGGGCTCGATCTCCTCGGCGGACGCAATCTCGGGAACCTCGCTCGTGACGCGCTGAAACGCCGCGATGAACTCGGCGTCTTTCGCCAGTTCCTGAAAGGCGTTGCGCAGGCTCGTCACCGCCTCGGCCGGCGTGCCCCTGGGGAACACGATCAAGCGTTGCATGTTCGATCCCAATGTATTGGAGAGCAACAAAGCCTCCCATTTCGCTCCTGAAACCGGCTTGCCGAACGCCTCTTTGTAAAGCTGGTCGAAGGTCGGCACGCCCTGCTGAATGAGCGAGGAATTGCCCGCCGGCGCGCCATCCTTGCCGATGACCGGAAATTGAAACAGGGCCATGCCGACGCCCGACTCGATCACTTGCGGAACCGCCTGCGTCGTCCAGCCCGGCAGCGTCGAGCTCGTCACGCTCAATTCGTTCTGGATCATCGCCTTGTTGATGGCGCTCGTCGTCTGGAAGCCGGTCACCATCTGGTAGGGCACGCCCAGAATTTCAAACGCCAGCCGCAGACGCGTGTCGTGCAAGGAAGCGCGGGAGTACCCGCCGATGAATACGTTCTTCGCTTTGACGATTTCCACCGGCTTCGTCATGCCCGGCGCGATATCCCTGCGCCCGTAAACCAGCGCCGCGCTTTTGATCGCGCCCACGACCGCGAAGTCGGCCACGTTCACCTTCAACACGGGATCTTCGGCGATCGACGTGATCGGACCGAAGGTGAAATAACCCATCGTCGCGCCGTCGGGCTTCGAGCCGATGTTGAGCCCCAGCGTGTTCATCGCGTTGACGCCGCCGGCGCCGGGCGCGTTCTGCACGATCAGGTTCGGCGCGCCCGCGATATATTTGCGGATAAACTGCGTGACGACCCGCGCCTCGATGTCGGCGTTGCCGCCGGCGCCGTAGTTCACCAGAAACGTGAGGCTCTTGTCCTTGTAGAATTGCGCCCGCGCGGGCGCGGAGAAGGCCGCAAGGCAGGCCAGAAATAACATGATTTTGCGCATGAAATCGTCCCCGCCGGCGCTCTTGGAGGCCCTTAACGCGCCATGTATAAGCCATTTCAATGCAAATTCGAACCCGCGCGGGGGAATCATGAAAGTCGGACTTTTCGATCACATCGGCCGCGCCGATCGGCCTGTCGCCACCTTGTTTGACGAGCGGTTGCGTTTCTTCGCGGAAGCCGACGAGGCCGGCTTTTACGCCGTCCACATCGCCGAGCATCACGCCTCCCCCGTCAACATGGCGCCCTCGCCCGGCCTGTTTCTGGCGGCGCTGGCGCGCGAGACCAGACGGATACGGCTGGGGCCGCTGTGTTACCTGCTGACCCTCTATTCGCCGCTGCGCATGATCGAGGAAATCTCCATGCTCGATCATCTCAGCAATGGCCGGTTCGAATGCGGAATCGGGCGCGGCGTGTCGCCGTTTGAGCTTGGCTATCACAATGTCGATCACGAAAAATCCCGCGAGATATTCATCGACGCCTACAAATGCATCCGCGCCGGCATGGCGGGCGACGCGCTGACCTACGCGGGGCCGCATTACGCATACAAGGACGTGCCGATTGAACTGCGGCCCCTGCAACAGCCCTGGCCGGCCTTCTGGTACGGCTCGTCCAACACGACGGGCGCCGCATGGGCCGGCGAACAGGGCATGCATTTCGCGGCCAACGGCCCGACGAATTTCGCCAGGGGCAACATCGAGGCGTTTCGCGCCGCCCTGCAAAAGCGCGGCGGCGCGGAGCAACCCAAGCCTGAATTCAAGGGTGGTTGCGCCATCAGCGCCCTGCGCAACATTGTCGTCGCGGACACGGACGCCGACGCCGTGCGCATCGCCCGCCCCGCCGCCAAGCAACATCTGGAATCGCTCAATCACCTCCGCAAGAAACACGGAATCTCCGAGCATTCCG
>JANYDZ010000186.1 GCA_025363375.1 Hyphomicrobiales bacterium | reverse complement strand
GCCTGGACGCGAAAGAACGCCAGACCGCCGACGATTTTCTGGGATTGTTGACCCCCGTGCTGAAAGGCGTGCTCACCGACAAGGGGTTTGAAAACACCGTAAAGGCGCAGCAGGTTTTCGGCGGCCACGGCTACGTCGGCGAATGGGGCATGGAGCAGTTCGTGCGCGACGCGCGCATCGCCATGATCTACGAAGGGGCCAACGGCATTCAGGCGCTGGATCTGGTGGGCCGCAAGCTGCCGAAGGACGGCGGCCGCGCGTTGACGGCGTTTTTGAACGAAGTTTCGACGTTTATGAAAGACAACGAAGCAAACGCCGATTTGAAGCCGTATCTCGGCGCGTTGAAGCAGGGCGTCGGGCATTTGCAACAGGCGACCATGTGGCTGATGCAAAACGCCATGGCGAAACCCGAGAACGCCGGCGCCGGCTCGACGGATTACATGCACCTCTTCGGGTTGGCCGCTTTGGGCTACATGTGGGCGCGCATCGCCAAGGCGGCGCTGGAGAAAAAAGCTTCCGACCCCGCGTCCGCCGCCGCCATGGACGCCAAGCTGATCGCCGGAAAATTTTTCGCCGAAAGAATGATGCCCGAATCCGCCGCGCATGTGGCGCGGATTGCGACGGGGTGTGATACGATCATGAGCATGAGGGCGGAGGCGTTCTAGACGAGCAGCCCCTCTTCCGCGCGGCGGGAGAAGGAGACGCGCAACCACAGGAGCTCACCATGCCCGACGCATTCATCTACGACGCCGTGCGCACCCCGCGCGGGCGCGGCAAGCCGGACGGTGCGCTGCACGAGGTCTCGACCCTCGGCCTCGCGGCCACGGCGCTGAAGGCGGTCAAGGACCGCAACCAACTCGACACGCGTCTGGTTGACGACGTGGTGCTGGGCTGCGTCGATCCCGTCGGCGAAGCCGGCGGCGACATCGCGCGCATCGCGGCGCTCGCCGCCGGCTACGGCAATCACGTGCCGGGCATCCAGATCAACCGCGTCTGCGCCTCCGGCCTCGACGCGGTGAACTTCGCCGCCGCGCAGGTGATGGCGGGCCAGCACGACATGACCATCGGCGGCGGCGTCGAAAGCATGAGCCGCGTCGGCATCGGCGCCTCGGGCGGCGCGTGGCCGGTCGATCCCACCGTCGCCATCCCCGCCTATTTCATGCCGCAGGGAATTTCGGCCGACCTCATCGCGACGAAATATGGTTTCTCGCGCGACGACGTCGACGCCTACGCCGTTGAATCCCAGAAGCGCGCCGCGCGCTCGTGGAGCGAAGGCCGCTTTGCCAAGTCCGTCGTGCCGGTCAAGGATGTCAATGGGCTGGCGATCCTCGCGAAGGACGAGCACATGCGTCCGACAACCGACATGCAGAGCCTCGCCGCGCTCAAACCCTCGTTCGTCATGATGGCGCAACAGGGCGGGTTTGATTCCGTCGCCATGCAGGCGCATCCGGAAATCGAGGCGCTCAACCACGTTCACCACGCCGGCAATTCCTCCGGCATTGTCGATGGCGCGGCCGCCGTGCTGCTGGGCAACGCGGAGGCCGGCAGGGCCTGCGGCCTGAAGCCGCGCGCCAGAATCCGCGCCTTCGCCAATATCGGCTCGGAGCCCGCGATCATGCTCACCGGTCCCGTGGACGTGACGAAGAAGGTTCTGAAACGCGCCGGCATGAACATCGGCGACATCGATCTCTTCGAGGTGAACGAAGCCTTCGCCTCGGTGGTTTTGCGCTTTCTGCAAGCCTTCAACGTCGGCGCCGACAAGGTGAACGTGAACGGCGGCGCCATCGCGATGGGCCACCCGCTGGGCGCCACCGGCGCTATGATTCTGGGCGCCGCGCTCGATGAACTTGAACGCGCCGGCAAATCCACCGCGCTGATCACGCTGTGCATCGGCGCGGGCATGGGCACGGCGACGATCATCGAGAGGGTGTGACGGGAATGAGCGGCCTAACAGACCAGGCTTCGACTTCGCCCGCTTCGCGAAATCGATTTTGGTCCCGCCTTATTTGAAGACGACGGCGACATGCCGACGATGTCCGACCCGGAGAAACAATCATGAACCTCGCATGCTTCCGCTTCGAAACCGATTCCGACGGCGTCGCGCTGCTCACCTGGGACATGCCTGGCCGCTCCATGAACGTCATCACGCAGGAGGCGATGGCCGAGCTTGAACAGGTCGTCGACGCCGTGGCGAAGGACCCGGCGGTCAAGGGCTGCGTCGTCACGTCGGGCAAGGACAATTTTTCCGGCGGCGCCGATCTCGCCATGCTCGAGGGTTTTTCGCGCCAGTACGCGCAGATGCTGAAGAGCGACGGCGAGGAGAAAGCCAATCAGGCCTTCTTTGACGGCTCGCGCAAACTCTCGCAACTCTATCGCAAGCTTGAAACATGCGGAAAACCCTTCGCCGCCGCCGTCGACGGCGTCTGTCTTGGCGGCGCGTTTGAACTGGCGCTCGCCTGTCATTATCGCGTCGTCTCCGATTCCGAAAAAACCCGCGTCGGCCTGCCCGAAGTGAAGATCGGCCTGTTCCCCGGCGCCGGCGGGACGACGCGCGTGTCCCGCCTCATGCAAACCGGCGACGCCTTGCAGATGCTGTTCAAGGGCGATCAACTGCGCGCCGCGCAAGCCAAAGCCATGGGCCTCGTGCACGAGATCGCGCCCGCGGCCGAAATCGTCGCGAAAGCCAAGGCCTGGATTGTCGGCGGCGGCAAGGGCGTCGCGCCGTGGGACACCAAGGAATGGCGCGCGCCCTCGGG
>JANYDZ010000143.1 GCA_025363375.1 Hyphomicrobiales bacterium | reverse complement strand
GTCTCGACCTCAATATTGCGTTCAGTGAAACGCCCGAGCCGGCGCACCGCCACGCCGGCCTCGCCCTTCGCATCCATCCATGTGAAATTCCGCGGCCGCATCAGCACGGGGCCGTCGTAGCGGGCTTTGGGATATTCGATGCGGCGTTTGTTGACGTGTTCCCAGATGGCTTCAAACGAATCCTGATTGCGCTTGACGCCTTCGGGGGGATTGTCGGCGCGGCGGTAGACGCCTTTTTCGAACATTCCGGATTTTTTCAGCTCCTCCATGGCGACAAGCTGTTCGCTCTCGCCGACAAAGCCGTGGCCGCTCGCGCCGCCAAACTGAATGGTGATGGCGAGGCGCTCAATGACGCTTTCTTCGGGGCCGTAGTGCGCGCCTTCGGGAAAATAGGCGATTTCGCCGGGCTCGATCCAGCAATCGCGCCCGTAATTGACCTTGCCCGAAACGCAGAAACGAAACTGATCGAAATTGTGCCGATGGCGAGGCCCGGCGACGGCGCCCGTCTGGCGCGCGTAGACCAGCCGATAATTTCCAGGCTCGCCGTCGCGGCCTTTCAGCAAGGTGCGGAACTCCTTGCCGCCGCCGCGAAACTCGGGGCTGGTGACTTCGCCCGCATAGGCGTCGGCGTGAGCGATCTGCATGGCGGGTCCGGTTTCCAGTTCACGACTTTGGCCGAGACTATCGGAGAATCGTTGGACGGCGAGCAGATTTTTTGAGGGCCGGAAGATTGAACCTCTGCAAATATTTTGATACCCACAATTGGTATCTACCTTGAAGAGGCGCCCGTGACCATTGTCCCGGAAAACGCGCCTGAAGCCCCAGCCGCCAAATTTTTCATGCAGGCCCGCAGCCGGGCCGAACGTGCGCCGGGGCTGATGGCGAGCGATTGGGCGGCGTGGCGGCTTGCGCGTCGCGCCCGCCCTCAATAATTGTTGTGGCATCGCAGGGGACCCCAATGCGCTCAACTTCGCTGAAATTCTTTTGCCTCGCCGCCCTGGCCCTCCTCATGGCCTCCCCCGCCCTCGCGCAGGACAAGCTGCGCGTTGGCAAATCCGGCCCGCCGATGATCCTGACATTGATCGAACTCGGCACGGAAGCGGGCATCTGGAAAGAGCTCGGCCTCGAGGTCGAAGGCATCATGTTCGGCGGCGAGGCGCCGACGATTCAATCGCTCGTTTCCGACTCCATCGATCTGGGCTTTGGCTCCGGCCCCGGCCTCGCCTATCCCGTCAAAGGCGTGCCGGCCACCGCCATCGCCGCCGTCAGCGGCGCGCCTTTCAACATGGTGTTGAGCGTGCGCGCCGACGCCAGATTGCAAAGCCTCGACGATCTAAAAGGCAAGACCATCGGCGTCACGTCGTCGGGCTCGCTCACCGACTGGATGGTTCACGAAATCGCGCGGCAGAAGGGCTGGGGACCCAAGGGCATCAACACGTTTCCCTCGGGCGCCTCGCGCACGTCCCTCGCCGCGATGAAAGCCGGCGACATCGACGGGGTCGTCATGGGCGCGGCGACCGGTTACGAAGCGCAAATCAACGGCGCGTCGAAAGTTTTCACCAGCCTTGGCGATCTCGTCGCCGATTTTCATTCGAACGTTCTGTTCGCGCGCGACAAACTCATCGCGGCGCGGCCCGATCTCGTGCAGAAATTCGTCGATGGCTGGTTTCGCTCCGTAACCTACGCGCGCGGCAACAAGGAAGCCGTCATTCGCGTCGCCGCGAAAACGCTGGGCATCAGCGAGGAGGCCGCGCGCGCCTCCTACGATGTCGAGATCACGAAGATGCTGCGCGACAGCGGGCGTTTCGAACCCAAAGCCGTCGATGTCATCCGGCGCTCCCTCGTGGAGATCGGCACGCTCGACACCATGCCGCCGGCGCAGGGACTTTTCGACGAGCGGTTTTTGCGCGGGAAATGACAACGACAAACCGGAGCGAACACGATGGCGAAACGGGCATTCCTGACGATCACGCTGCTTGCAGCCGCGGCCCTCGCGCAAACCGCGAGCGCGCGCCCTTTCGATGATCCGCGCGCGTCGCAATTTCCCGCGCTCGACAACGACGCGGCCGCCAACACTGAGCCGCGCGATCCCGCCTGTCACGCGTTGACGCTGGCGGCCACAGGCGGCGCCATGCCGAAAAACGCCGGCACGCTCGCGGTGCGCTGGACGGGCTTTGCCAATTACGAACTCGTTTACAACGGGCAAATTCTTCTGCTCGACGCCTACTTCGACCGCGGGCGCCTTTATCCCTCGCTTGGCTTCAAAGCGGACGACATCAAACGCGCCAACGGCATTCTGCTGGGGCATGGCCATTTTGATCATATGTCGGACGCCGCGTCCGTTGGCGCGCGCACCGGCGCAATC
This sequence comes from Hyphomicrobiales bacterium, assembly GCA_025363375.1. GTDB lineage: Bacteria > Pseudomonadota > Alphaproteobacteria > Rhizobiales > Beijerinckiaceae > Terripilifer. The sequence continues at coordinate 4,428 of JANYDZ010000143.1, read as the reverse complement.
GTCGTCGGCGCGCCTGTGACGACGGAAAAGCTCGCGACCCAGGCGATTGAAGCCAAACAGGTGCGCACGGTGACGGGGCGCGGCGGTGAAGAGTTTCAGCTTGGCTCTTTCAAAATCGAGCCCATCCTTGGCCGCCACGGCGAGCCGCCGCCGACGCTTGTCGACGCTTTCGAGGGCGCGCTGAGACGCACGGCGAAACAACCAACCGACGAGGAACTCGCCGAGCAGGTTGCCATCCGCGCCCGCGGAACCTCCGACAGGCGCGTGGTCGCGGAAGGCACCATCGCCTATCTGATCACGCTCGACAGTGGTTTTCGCATCTACTACCGCAACAGCGGCGGACGCGTGACGGATTATGAGAAAGCCGCGATGGCGCGCGTCGGGCGCGTCGATCTGGCGCTGGCGGCGGTGGCGGCCTCCTATCTCAACAATCTCACGGCGGAACAGGGCCTCGAATATCTGCGCGTCTACAAACCCGATGTGTTCATGCCAGCGCACCACGACGCCGCCAACCACGGTCTCTGGCGCGCGATTGAACCTGTCTTTCAGGCGCTGAAGGACGAGAAGCCCGATCTCGTGACGGTGTCGAAAACCTATCGCGAGCCCACCTGTTTTGACACGCGCGTGAACAACGGCAAACCCCGGTGAAAGGGCGCGCCGCGCGAATCCCGCGCGCGGACGGGCTCGCCGTCGCGCGCATTACCACCTATAAAAAGGGAATCAACGCGGGACGACGAAACCATGCCATTCACGCGGCGCGACATGATCGCCAGCGCGCTTCTGCTGCCGGCAATCGCGCGCGCGCAAACGCCGGGCGGCGCGGCGCGCGTTCTGGAAGCGCGCGAGGGTTCGCTGCGCCTGCTGCCTGAGCCCGCGGCGGAAACACCGGTGTGGGGCTTTGAGGGAACCGTTCCCGGCCCGCTCCTGCGCGTGCAGAAAGGCGAGGAATTGCGGGTCCAGCTCGTCAACAAGCTCAAGCAGCCAACGGCGATCCACTGGCATGGCGTGCGCATCGTCAATGCGATGGACGGCGCGGCGGGGCTCACGCAGGCGCCCGTCGCGCCGGGCTCCTCCTTCGAATATCGTTTCACGCCGCCCGACAGCGGGCTGTTCTGGTATCGCGCCAGCGCGTTTCCCTTTGCCGCCGAGCAAAAGGGGCGCGGCCTGTTTGGCGTGTTGATTGTCGAGGAGGAAACGCCGCCGGTCGGCGACCACGACGTGCTGCTGGTTCTCGACGATTGCAAACTCGACGAAAACGGCGGCATCGCCGGCGCCTTTCTTGACCCCGCCGATGTCGCGGGCGAAGGCCGCATCGGCCCGCTGATCACCGTCAACGCGAAACAACCGCATGAAGTCATGACTTTCGCGCCGGGCGCGCGCGTGCGCCTGCGTCTGCTCAACGCCTGCAACGCGCGCATGACGGGGATCATCTTCGACAATCTCAGCCCCATGGTGATCGCCATCGACGGACAGCCCTGCGACGCCTTTGCCCCCGTGCGCAATATTGTGCCCGTCGGCCCCGGCGCGCGCTTCGACATCCTGTTCGACATGCCCGCGGATGCCGAAAGGGAAGCGCGTATTTTGCTGCGCGGCGGCGGCCTCAGGGCGGACAAGGGCGACGAGCAGGACCGCGTGCTGCTCGCGTTGCGCGCCAAAGGCCGCCCGGCGCTGGCGCGTCCGGCCATGGCCAGCCTGCCGCAAAATCCGCGCCTGCCGCCCGAAATCAAATTGCAGAACGCCAAACGCCTCGATCTCACCATCGAGGCAGCTGAGTCCAAAGACCCGCGGCAGGCCTTCATGATCAACGGCGTGTCGGGCGCGCCCGGCGCCAGGCCGCTGTTCAGCGTGCCGAGGGGACAGCCGGTGTCGCTCGGCTTTTTCAACCAGACCAAGGTCGCGCAGACCCTGCACCTGCACGGCCATCACATGCGCGTGCTGCATCTGCTCGACGACGGCTGGGAGCCCTATTGGCGCGACAGCGTGATTATCTCGCCAGGCAGGCCGGTGCGCGTCGCTTTCGTCGCCGACAATCCTGGAAAATGGCTGATTGAAAGCACGATCCTTGAGCACGCCATGAGCGGCGCCTCCGCCTGGTTCGAAGTCAGGTAGCGCACGACCAGGAAAGCAACGCCCTGTTTACCTTACGGCACCATAGTGACGCAGGGGCAGATCAGGTTAATAAATGACTCATTTTCTGGATTGGGCAACCAGGCTGCTGGCGCGCCGGGAAGGCGCAAGCAACGATCCCACGCTGAACCGCGCGCAGTTCAACGCCCTGACGAAACAGATGCCTGTGCTGTATTGCGTGCTGATCGCCAATGCCTTGTCGGTCGGCTACACGCATGCCGCCATCGCGCCGGCCGCGCTTTCGATTTATTTTCCGCTCGTCCTGAGCCTGGTCTGTCTCGCCCGCCTGATCGTCTGGCGCCGAAGCCAGGCGGCGCAACTCGACGACGCGCAAATCGCCAGGCGTTTGCAATCGATGGCTCTTCTGACCGCCGCCCTCAGCAGCGCCATCACGTCCTGGTGCATGCTGCTGTATCCCCATGGCGGCCCGTATGAGCAAAGCCAGGTCGCGTTTTTCATGTCCGTTACTGTGCTCGGCTGCCTGATCTGCCTGACGCATTTGACCAGCGCTTCGGCGTTGCTGTTTGTCACGGGCGTCATCCCGTTCAGCGTCTTTCTCGCGTCTTCGGGCAACGCCGTCGTCACATCCATCGCCTTCAACCTGGTGTTTGTCGCGGGCGCCATGGCCTTCGTCGCGTGCCGCCATCACCGCGACTTCGTCGATCTCGCGCAGGCCAGACAGGGGCTCATCGCGCGGCAGGCCGAAACGCGGCGCCTGAGCGACGACAATTTCCGCCTCGCCAATCTCGACGCCCTCACCGGCCTGCCGAACCGGCGGCGCTTTCTGGCGGATCTCGAAGCAATGCTGGCGGAGGCCGCGAGCCAGCAGCGGAAAATCGCCGTCGGCCTGATCGATCTCGACGGCTTCAAGCCGGTGAACGACATTTACGGCCACGCCTGCGGCGATCAATTGCTGCTCATGGTCGCCGAGCGCCTCCGGCCCATGTGCGGCCCACGCGACATATTGGCGCGGCTGGGCGGCGACGAGTTCGGGCTCGTCATGACGAAACCGGGCGACGACGCCGATGTGCGCGAACTCGGACGCATCCTGACAAAGGCGCTGCAAGAGCCCTTCGATATGCCGCAAATCCGCGTGCAGATCTCCGGCTCCATTGGCTTTGCGGTTTTTCCGCGGGCGGCGGGCACGGCGGAACAATTGTTCGAGCGCGCCGACTACGCGCTCCACCACGCCAAGGACGGCAAGCGCGGCGTTGTCGTCTTCTCCGCCAAGCACGAGCGCAAAATTCGCGAGGCCGGGCTGGTCGCACGGCACCTGCGCTCCGCCGATCTCGAAGCGGAAATGTCGGTCGTCTTTCAGCCCATCACCGATACCCGAACGGGCAAAACCATCGGCTTTGAAGCGCTCGCCCGCTGGACAAGCCCCAAGCTCGGCGAAATTCCGCCCGATACATTCATCCCTCTCGCAGAGCGCTACAACCTGGTCAACAAGCTGACGCGCGTGCTGCTGCGCAAGACGTTGCGCGCGGCGGCGGGCTGGCCCGGGCAGTTGCGCGTCTCGTTCAATCTCTCCACTTTCGACATCGCCTCGCCCGGCGCGATGGCGCGCATCGTCGGAATCCTGAAGAGCGAGAAGTTCCCGATCCATCGCCTCGATTTTGAAATCACCGAGACCGCCGTGTTGGTGGATTTTGAACAGGCGCGCCGATCGCTGGAGATGCTGAAAGCGCTCAACGCGCGCGTTTCGCTCGATGATTTCGGCTGCGGCTATTCGAGCCTCGCCTATGTGCAAAAGCTGCCTCTCGACCGCATCAAGATCGACCGCGGCTTTATCGCCGACATCGAGGGCAACAAGGCCTCGCGCAACATCGTCAAAACCATCGTCGATCTCTGCCGCAACCTCGATCTGGCCTGCGTCGCCGAAGGCGTCGAGACCCACGATCAACTGCGGGTGGCGCAGTCGCTCGGCTGCCACACCGTGCAGGGCTACTTCTTCGCCCAGCCGATGGCGAACGACCGGGTCGGCCCCTATCTGCTGCGCGAGACCCAACGCCTGACCGCCGCCGGCCTTGTGGTCGGCGAGCGCATGAGCGCATGAGCGGCGCAGGCGCCATTGGCCTTGCCGCGCCAAACGGCTAGACAAGCGTTTCAATATCGGGCGCGCCCGCGGGAGACACGCATCATGCACAGGCTCATCACACTGGCGGCGGCGTTGTTGGCGCTGACCGGCGCGCCCGCAGCCGCGCAAACCTTCCCCACGCGCGCCGTCACCCTTGTGCTGCCGCTCGCGGCGGGCTCGGGCATGGACACGATCGCGCGGCTCTACGGCGAGAAGCTGCAAAA
>JANYDZ010000309.1 GCA_025363375.1 Hyphomicrobiales bacterium | reverse complement strand
TTCACCGGCTTCGGCTATTCCAACGCGGCGGCGGCGACAGCGAAGATGACCCAGACGGGCGCGGACGTGGTCTTCGCCGATCAGGGCGAGACGATCACCTTTCGGAACGCGACGCTGGCGGTGGCGACGAGCGCGGGTTTTACGTTTGTGTGAAGCGGCCAGGGCAATTCCCTCCGCGGCCGAATTCCGCTATGCTCCCGCCAAACCACGGAGGATTGCCCATGAAAATCGTGCACAGCGAACAGATCGAGTGGAAACGCGGCCTTGAGCACCGCGGCGGCACGTTTCATCACCGCCACATGTTCGACGGCGAGCCGAACACGCCCGGCAATTTTCAATACAATCTCGGCCGCATCGAGGGCGATTTCGCCTCGCCGCGCCACAGGCATAATTTTGAACAATTCCGCTATCAGGTCGAAGGCACGATGAATTTCGACCGCAACGGCAAGATGACCAAAGGCACGTTCGGCTATTTTCCGGAGGGCGCCGCCTATGGGCCGCAATCCTCGGAGGGCACGTCCTACAGCGCCGTGCTGCAATTCGGCGGCGCCAGTGGAGCGGGCTATCTCTCGCGCGCGCAGGTGCGCGCCGGCCAGAGCGAACTCGAAAAAATCGGCCGGTTCGAAGGCGGTATTTTCCGCCGCGACGACGATGTCGAGGGACGCCGCAATTCCGACGCCTATCAGGCGATCTGGGAGCATCACAACGGCCAACGCATGGAATATCCCAGGCCCCGCTACCGCGAGCCCGTGATGGTCGATCCTGAAAATTACGCCTGGGTGGCCATCGGGCCGGGCGTTTTCGAACGCTACATGGGCACTTTCACCGAACGCAAGGCGGAGGCTTCGTTCGTGAAAATTGAAAAGGGCGCGACGTGGAAAGGCTTTGGCCGCAGCGTCTATCTTGTGACCGAGGGCGCGGGGCGCGTTGCGGGCGAGACCTACGCGAAGTTGTCCGGCGTGCAGGCCGACGTGGGCGAGGCGCCGGAATTCACGGCGACCGAGGAGACTGTGATCCTGCGCATGACCTTGCCGGACCTTGCGGGGCTTGAGCAGACCGGGCGCGAGCCCCTGCGGACGGCGGCGGAATGATCGCCGACGCAACACCGACGCAAGCCGCCTTTCGAGGCGGCTTTTTTTGTCCCCGTCGTTTGCGGACGCGATCCTGGTCTGTCGATCTTGGTCTTGTCCCTCGCGCCGGAGAGGGACATAGTGATTTATCAGCTGTTCATCCGCTGCGGCTGGTATGATTGCGTCTTCGCTTCCGGCTGATTTCCGCGATCGGCGCGATGATCCCGCGGAACCCAAATTGATTTGAGGTGTGACGTGAATTCCTCGACTTCCGCGGCCGCGCATTCCCCGGCAAATGACGCTCATGCCCGGCCGTCCGCCGCGCCTCCTGTATTTCACGCGGACAAGGCGGACGGCCCCGATGCGTTCGGCGGTCATGCCGGGCTCGGGCACGCGGCGGAACTCATCGCCCACGCCGACGTTGAAACGCCTCTGACTTTTGGGGTTTTTGGCCCCGCGGGCGCGGGCAAGAGCCATGCGGCGCAATACCTGACGGCGCGCGCTCGGGCGCTGACGTCGGCGGCCGCCGCCCTCGGCGCGAAAAGTCCATTTCTGGCGCGGCTTGCGGTCGTGCGCTTGTCCGCGCCCTGCATTGTTGAAGACGCGTCCGGCGGCGTTGCTTCGGCCATTTTCGACAAACTGACAAACCCGGCGTCGGGACTGGGCTTTGCCGCTCTCGCGCGCGGCGCGGCGCAAGCTTCGAGGGATCCACACATCGCCGTCCGCCAGGCCAATGCGCGGCTCAACGAAACGCGCAAGCAACTCGACGGCGAACAATTGTCGCTGGAAGACCTTGACGGTCGGCGGGCGCGTCTCGCCGACGCGTTGCTTTACGATTCCGCGGGATCGCGCATCGACGTTCACGCCCGCGCAAACCGGGCCATGCTGGAGAGGCGCCTGAGCAGCTTTGGCTTCTCGGGCGACCCGATCGCCACCTACAAGGACCTCGTGCGCGACGCGGCGGAACGCGAGGGATTATCCGGGAAAATGGCGGCGTTCCTGCGTTCGCTCTGGGCGTTTGGCGGTCAGGCGCGATTGATCGTCTGGGCGATCGTTTTCTTCCTGATCGCATGGGGACTGGGCTTGGCGCGGGACACCAGCGCGACCTGGTTGCCCTGGCTTGCGGGCCTGTCCGAACAAACCAAGCCAGCCGTCGATCTGCTGGGCGAGCGCCTGCCCTGGCTCAACCTTTTGCGGCAGGGAGCGCTTGTCGTCGCGGCGCTTTGCCTGCTGACCAATCTCTGGCGCGCCATGCGCTTTCTCGGGCCGCTGACGCGCGGCGCGCAGCTTCTGCGAAGCGAACTCGACACGCGGCGACGCGATCTCGACGCGCAGATCGCGCATAAAACGCGCCACGTGGACGCGCTCGCGCAGGAAGCGGACGCGCTTGGGCGCGCCGCGATGGAAGCGGAGCGGCGCGCGGGCGAAGTCGATCAGGCGGGAGGCGCCGCCGCCAACACCCATTTATTCCCGGAGGCGGACGGCGAAAACCATGCGCGGCGCGCGCGGACGTTCGTTGAAGCGTTGGAAAAGGCGATCGCGCAAAGTCCCGGCGCGCCGAACGCGCCGCAGCGGATCGTCGTGGTGCTTGACGATCTCGACGGACTCGCGCCGGCGCGCGCCGCCGGGCTGTTCGAAGACGTGCATCGGCTCGTCGCGCGGCCCGGCTTCGCGCTTGTGGCATGCGCGGACCCCGCGCATCTCGCGGGCGGCTGGGCGGGCGCGGCCGACGCCGCGCAGAAGCTGCAAAGGCTTGTGCAGATTCCCTTGTCCATTGCGGGGCGCGCGGGAGACGACGCTTTGCGCCTTTATGCGGGGACGCTCCTGAGCGGGGCATCGCGCGCCGCGCCGCGCCCCGTGGACGCCGGTCGTTCGGCGCTTGACGAACCTCTGGACGCGAACGAAGCGGGCCTGATCGCGGCCTTGGCGCCGCTTGCCGGCGCGACGCCGCGCGCGGTCAAAAGGTTCGTCAATATCCACCGGCTGGCGCGGGCGCGCGGCGGCGATTTAACCGCGTTGGCGCTCATGCTGGCGCTTGACGGCGGCGGCGCGGCGGGCGAGCTCAACGCCATGGGCGCGGCGATGGATGCGGAGCAGCCTGAACGCGAGCTGGCGATTCACCCAGGCGAGGCCCGGCTTGCCGCCGCGCTTGCCGCTGTAAACGCGGCGCGCGGGAAAGCGCTGACAATCGGCGAGGCGCAAGCCGCCTGGGCCGCGGCGAGCGATTACCGCGCGCCCTTGTGAGGCGCGGCGCTCAGAATTTGTACCAGACGGCGCTGAAATATCCGCTCTCAGGGCGGGCGTTGCGCCCGGAAACGGTCGTGAAGACGCCTGATTGCAGCGAATAGTTCGCGCGAAAATTCCATACCGCGCTGGCCTGCAACTTGTGCTGACGCATATGCGGGAAGCCTGGCGATCCATTTGCGGGCGCCAGAATGTTGAAGGATTGCGCCAGCAGCAGCAGTTTCGCGGCCGGGCGAAAGCCCAGCGTGAAATCGGCGCGAAACTCGTTCGGCGGGCCGCCGCCGCGCATCCTGTAGCCGAGCTGCGCGTCGGCAAATCCGGTAAAACCTGCGATTTCAAAGGGCATGGCGGCAAGCAGGCGCGCGTCGAATTCGTATCCGGTATTGCCGATCAGGGCTGGATTCGCGACGTTGCGCGAACCGGGAATATGAATTGTGGCCTGCGTCGAAAAGACCGCTGTTTCGTATTCGCCGATTTTAACGCGGGCACCGGCTTCCACGGACCCCGGACCGTAATAAACGCCGAAAGGCGGGCCTTCCTTCAGGTTCCTTCCGAGGGTTGGTTGCAGGATCAGGGTGATCCAGTCCGCGGCGCCGTATTCAATGTAGGTGGAAAGTTCATATTTTGAATAGAGATCGACCGGGACAATCCTGCCCTTCGCGTCAAATGCGTTGCTGGAGCCGGTGAAGCGGGAGGTCGAAATGACGATTCCCTCGCCGTCCTTTTGCAAAAACGCGCCTGCGCGCGCGCCGAGGCCGGGCAGCGCGAGGACAAAATTGCACAACAAGAACGCCAAACAAAATTTACGCATGCGCAACACACACTTTGCGCCCCCGACACCGGGCGTCACGCTCCAGCTATTGTGACGTGTGGTAATCAAAGGGCAAGAAAAAAGTGTGCGAGCGATTAGCTTGAACTCGGCCTTACCGATTGTCTCCTGTTGCTATTTCCGGGGGAGTGGGTCATGTCTGCGGTCGGCGCGACGCGTATGGCTGGTCCCTGATTGTAGCCGGTCTCGCGGCAAGCCCCCCGACGGGATCTTGCTGTTAACGAAGTCCGGCGATTCCATGACCTCCTATCTCGATTACGACTTGCTTGAACGCACGCCGCGACAGACGGACCCCTATGATTTTCTGATCGTCGAGAACTTCATTGCCCCGGCGTGGTTCAAGGACGTGTCCGCTGATTTTCCCAAAACACCGGGCGCTGGCTCGCATCCGCCCTCGGAGCTCGATTTGCGCGGGCATTTTGCCGCGATGATGGGCGAGCTTGAAGGCGAACGGTTTCGCAAGGCCATCGAGACGAAGTTCGACCTCGATCTCACGGGCCGCCCGACCATGTACACCGTGCGCGGCGCCGTGCGCGCCAGGGACGGCTCCATTCACACCGATACAAAGACCAAGATCGTCACCGTGCTGCTCTACATGAACGAGGGCTGGGAAGCCGACGGCGGGCGCCTGCGCATCCTGCGCTCGGGCGCCGACCTTGAAGACTATGCCGCCGAAGTGCCGCCCAACGGCGGCACGCTGCTGGCGTTTCTGCGCTCGGACAAATCCTGGCACGGTCATAAGCCGCACGAGGGTCCGCGCCGCGCCGTGCAACTCAACTGGGTAACGTCGCGGGATGTGGTCGACCGCGAGCAGGGACGCCACCGTTTATCGACGAAAGTGAAGCAGTTTTCGCGCGCGATTTTTGGCGGTTGAGTTCGCCTCACGCCATTCGCGGCGCTTCCGTGTTCACGCCTGACCGCTCCGCCGCCCTCACAATCTTCGACGCGGGCTTCTTTTTCCACGGCGGCGATTTGAACCATGTCACGGCGTAAGCGGTGGCGACGAGAACCGCCATGCCCGCGAAATTGGCGGCGCTTGTCGTGAAGAACGTGCGGCCCGCGAAATCGAGCATGATGCCCAGCGCCTGAGCGGCGACGATGCCGACGAGGAACACGGCGAGAGTCTGTTGCCCCACGCGGCGCACGAGATCGACGACGGGACCCGTCAAATTCGCGCCGCGCGCGCCAACGACGTACCAGGCGATATAGGCTGTCGCGAGGAAATGCGCGTAGCGCAGCAGACCGTAATAATTTTTGTCGATGAACGGCTGCAACCAGCTGTGAATGTCGCCGAGCACGGGCGCGTAGCCCCAGCCGGCGTAACAGTAAAAGCCGTATTGACAGCCGAAGGGCGCGCAAACGAGGCAGAAGACAATCATCGCCCAGAGGATGCGTGTGTCGCGCGGCGGCGCCGGCAGCCAGCCGCGCAGAAAAGCAAATCCCGTGAAGAATATCAGTTGCCAGCCGAAGGGATTGAAGTACCAGCCCCAGCCGCCGACGCGGTCGCCTGTGATGGTCCAGCCAAAGAAATTCGCGCCGATCCACAAGGTCGCGACAAAAACGGCGGCCAGCGCGCGATGCACCCTCGCCAACGCCATCACCACGGGGATCATGCCGAGAATGGCGATATACATGGGCAGGATGTCGAAATAATTGGGCGCCCACGTCAGCGTGAGAAATTCAAAGAGGGCGTGGCGCGTATCGTTGAAGAGGTAGGCGAGCGGCGCGTCGTCGGTCAGATAGGTGTGCGTCCCGAGCCGGGCGTCGACCGCGATAAACATGGCGATAGTGACGAAGAAGCAGCCGACATGCGCCCAGTAGACCTGCCACATGCGGTGAATGATGCGCCCCGCGCCGGTGAACCAGCCGTGGTCGAGAAACACGCGGCCAAAAGCGAGCGAAGAAGCCATGCCGGAGCAGAAAACAAAAAGGTCGGCCGCGTCGCTGAAGCCGAAGCGCGCGGGAATCCAGTCAACCCACCAGCCGTCGGGAATATGGGCGAACAGAATGATGAACATGCCGAGGCCGCGAAAGAAATCGAGACGCGGATCGCGCGCGGCGGGATCGAGCGGGGTTTTGGCGGGCGACGCGCTGACAATGGCGGACATGGGCGGGCCTTGAAGCGCTCAGGCGACGTTGAGCTTGTAGGGTTCGATCTGCACGGAGAGGATTGACGCGGATTTTTGCGTAAAGCAATCGGGCGTGCGCTGGGCGTGGCGGACTTTCAGCACTTCATCGACTCCCGTCGCGTCGCCGGCTTGCGCCGCCAGCATGGCGAGCGTGCGCAAAAAGACATCGCGCTGCGCCTGGCTCCCGCCAAGGGCGGGAAGCTTCCTGGCGATGTCGCCGAAATCAAGATCGGCGCAGCGGAATTCGCCGCGCGCGCGCAACGCCCGCGTCAGCGGCGCGCCGACCCGGGCGGCGACCGCCGCCTGATCGCCGGTCCCCGCGCGCGCCAATCTGTCAAGGTTCGCAACGATGCGGGCCGCGCCGAGGCGGTCGTTGCACGCCAGACAGCTGAGCAGGTGATGCAGGCTGGCGAAGACGAGGGTCGTGTCATCGGCGCGCCGCAGCGCGATTGCGTTGAGTTCGTCCCAGCGCTCGCCAACGCTGATTCCGTTCTGGCCGATGCGCCAGAGAATCGACGTCGCGTTGGCGACATCGCGGAAATCCTCGGTCGGGGTCGGGCGAATTTCGCTGTCGTAGATGGCCAGGGCGTCGGCGAATTTGCCGCGCTTCATGTGGAAGAGGCCGAGATGCCAGGCCATGTGCCCGGCGAAATTGTTGCACATTTTCCAGACGGCGCGGTTCTGCTCCAGCCAGACAATGCCCTGTTTGGTCAGGCCCAGGGTTTCATGGACATGGGACACCGCGTGAACGCCCCAGGCGTCGTCAGGAGCGAATTCGAGCGCGCGGCGACCAGTAGCTTCAGCCTCCTCAAGCCGGCCGGCCTCGCCAAGGGCAAAGGCGTGACAACCCAGCACATAGCCGAAGCGGTGAACCGAGGGCGACCACAGCGGCAGCAGCCGCGAAGTTGCAGCCAGCATGCCAGGCTCATCGCCGGCGAGAAAGCGCAGGGCATGGGCGAGCTTGAGCGCGATAAAATCGGTGGGATCGGTCTCAAGCCAGGCTTCCAGCCGGGCGGCCGCCTGGAGCTGGCGGCCCTCCACGGCAAATTTCAGCGCCTCGATCAAGGCGCGCTCGCTGTCGGTCGGCTGAATTTGCTTCTGCGCCGCAACAAGTTCAGTGTAGCGATGTCGCGCCGCAGCGCGGGTCTCGCGGCGGGCCAGCAGAATTTGCATGAAACCATCGAAGGCCAAGGCCGTTAGACAGAGAGGGTCGGCGCGGAGAGCCTCGTC
>JANYDZ010000114.1 GCA_025363375.1 Hyphomicrobiales bacterium | reverse complement strand
GATTCAACCTCCTCTTGTTGTTGTTGCTTCTTAATCCACGCCCGCTTCTTGCGGTGGGAATCAATCAAAAACTCACCGAACTTTAGCAACGATAATGATTGCATGATTACGCTCTTACGTGCACACCTTAAATACCATTTTACCAAATAGCACGTTGACCTCAGTGGTGTCAAGGGTTAGCGGCAATTTTGTGTCGGCAGCACACGATATGTCCGGTTTATGTAGCGCACGATTTGTCCGGTAATTTTCACTCCTTTTGGGGGGTGAGATGCGCCGGACGGAAGCCCATCAGGGTGTGCGTATGATCAAGTATTTGAGCATTTTGAGCCGTTACGAGGCTTCGGAGTTGAGCCAGCTTGAAGCGGCGGAGTTGTTGGGGATGAGCGACCGGACATTCCGCCGCTGGAGCCAGCGTTTCGAAGAAGAGGGCGAGTCTGGTCTTCTGGACCGTCGTCTGGGCAAGGCTTCGGGCAAGGCTTGGGGCAAGGCTTGGGGCAAGCGGGTTCTGGTTGACCGGGAGATGGAGGTGGAGACGCTTTACCGGACGCGCTATGCGGGCTTCACGGCGAAGCATTTTCACGAACATCTCGTGCGCGATCACGCTTTCGCGTGGGGCTACACGTGGACGAAGACGTTTCTGCATTCGAAGGGTCTTCTGGAGCGCGCCAGGCGACGCGGCGCGCATCGCCGCAAGCGTCCGCGCCGGCCGTTGCCGGGCATGATGCTGCATCAGGACGGCTCCCGGCATGAATGGCTTTGCGGCCAACCGGCGCTGGATTTGATCGTCACGCTGGACGACGCGACGGGGGCGATCTATTCGGCGTTCCTGGTTGCGGAGGAGGGCACGGATTCGACGTTCCGGGCGCTGAACGAGGTGTTTGGCGAACACGGTTTGCCGTTGAGCCTCTACACGGATCGCGGCAGTCATTATTTTCATACGGCGGAAGCCGGCGGCAAGGTTGATCGCGGCGCTCTCACCCAGGCCGGGCGGGCGCTTGAGCATCTGGGCGTCGAACATATCGCGGCCTATTCGCCGCAGGCGCGCGGGCGCTCCGAGCGTCCCTTTCACACTTTGCAGGACAGGCTGGTGAAGGAGCTCGCGCTGGCGGGGATCACGACGATCGCCGCCGCCAACGCGTTTCTCCGCGATGTCTTCATCCCCGACTACAACAAGCGTTTTGCGCGCAAGCCGGAGCAGGAAGGCACGGCTTTCGTGGCGATACCCGGCGTCGGCCTGCGCGAGATTCTCTGCGTTCAGGAGCAGCGCAAGGTCGGCAACGACAATTGCGTGTCGTTCAACCGGCTGAAACTGCAAATCCCGGCAAGCCCGCTGCGCGCGCATTTCGTCAAGGCCAGCGTCAAGGTGCGCCAGTACGAGGATGGAAGAAAGGCCGCCTGAATCTGCTCGGCGGCCAAACAACAAAACCAGAAGCAGCGGACATTTGATGTGCTACCAAAACCGGTCAAGTTAATTTGCTATCGACATAGCGATTTTCGTCCGCCACAATCAAACTGGCCCACTACCCAAAGATGATTGCGGTTGCCGACACCGGAGATTTGAACCATTGTGCCGGCTTCCATCGCGGCCTGCGCGCCGCCCGACCCTTTCGACCGGAGCCCATTCCATGTTTTCCACTGTTTCTCGCGGCCGGCGCTTCAGCGCGGCCGCCTTCGTCGTTGTCTTCGCGTCGTGCTTCGTATTTTCCGCCTCGGCAAAGACCCTGGCCAAAGTCGATGGACTTGAAATCACCGATGATGATCTGAAGGTGGCGATCGAGGACCTTGGCCCGACCATGCCGCGCGAGATGGACGAGGCGCAGCGCGAATCCTATACGCTCGACTATCTCATCGATCTCAAGCTCGTCGCCAAAAAAGCCGCGGTCGACAACGTGGGCGTCGGCCCCGAGATCGTCCGCAAGCTGGCCTACTACAAAGACAAGGTCATGATGGAGAGCCTGCTCGGCGATGTCGCCAAGACCGGTTCGACCGAGGCGGCCATGCGCAAGGTCTATGACGACGCGGCGAAAAACCAGAAATCGGAGCCGGAAGTCAGCGCCCGCCACATTCTGGTGCCGACGGAAAACGAGGCGAAAGACGTGCTGAAACGGGTGAAAGGCGGCGAGGATTTCGCCAAAGTGGCGACCGAAGTGTCGAAGGACCCGGGCTCGCCAGGCGGCGATCTGGGATGGTTCACAAAAGATAAAATGGTGCCGGAATTCGCCGACGTCGCTTTCAAGACCGCCAAAGGGCAGATTTCCGATCCGGTGAAGAGCCAATTCGGATGGCATATCATTAAAGTTGAGGATACGCGCACGAAGGAATTTCCTCCCTTCGAGGCGGTGAAGGACCAGGTTGCGCGCTTCGTCGCGCAAAAAGCCCAAACCGACATGATCCTGAAACTGCGCGAGGCTGCGAAGATCGAGAAGACGGCGCCCGCTGCGGCTGGAGGCTCGGTGATCCCGGGCTTGCCGGGCAGGTAAGCTCATTGAGGCGCCGCCCCCTGTTTCTGGCCGGCGTGGCGGCCTTGCTCCTTGCGGGGGTCTTGATGGCCGGTCAGGCGTCGGAATTCGGGTTCTGGCAGAGCGTCGGCCTTGCGACGGGTACGCGGGATGATGCACGGCCCGTGGATTTTTCGGTCCTGACGCGGCGCTCCAGTCCCAATGATGCGCTGGTATGCCCCCGCGATGTCTGCCCCGGAGCGAGGGCTGATTCGGAGCCGCCGGTATTCGCCTTGCCGGTGCAGCGGCTGCGCGAAAAGCTGCGCGCGGCGGCGCTCACGGAGCCGCGCACGGTTGAGCTGAGCGCCGATCCGCAATCCAATCGTCTGCGGTTCGCCCAGCGCTCCGCCCTGTTGCGGTATCCCGACATCATCGACGTCCTGATTGTTCCCCGCGGCGGCGCCAACGCGACGCTCGCGCTCTATTCGCGCAGCCTCGTGGGACGCAAGGATTTTGACGTCAACCGCGCCCGCATCGAGCGTTGGCTGGCGGCGATTTCACAATAGCTTTGGCGCGCGGCCTTGACCGCGTGGCGCGGCACCCGCAAATGTGCGCGCGCTCCTGACGCGAGGTAATGCCATGGCCGGTCCCGTTCCTGTTTCCCCGCTCGCCCCGAAAAATTATCCGGATTTGCCGGCTATTGAGGGCGTGCGCTTCGCCACAGCCGCCGCCGGCATCAAATACAAGGGACGCACCGACGTGATGTTGGCGCTGATGGACAAGGGCACCGCGGTCGCCGGCGTCTTCACTACGTCGAAATGCGCGTCGGCCCCGGTCGATTGGTGCCGCTCCAAACTCAAGGGCGGCAAGGCGCGCGTGCTCGTCGTCAATTCCGGCAACGCCAATGCCTTCACAGGGCGAAACGGACTCGAGCAGGCGAAGTTTACCGCGACGCTCGCGGCCAAAGCCACAGGCGCGCCGGTTGGCGAGATTTTTCTCGCCTCGACAGGGGTTATTGG
>JANYDZ010000304.1 GCA_025363375.1 Hyphomicrobiales bacterium | reverse complement strand
CTTCGTGGTCTTGACGAAGACAATCTCGAAAATGCGCTCGTCCCGCATGGTCAGGACGTAGCCCAGCAGATGCAGGGGCACGGCGATGCCGAGCATCAGGAGGTTGTGCGACACCAGAAACACGACCGAGGTCAGGCAGCCATTGAACATGAAATAGAGATACGGCACACCCATCAGCGTCGGAGCCCGCGTCAGCGCTTTGACGAGCGGCTGCATGAGCGGCATTTCCAGTTCGTTCGCGTCCATCGCCAAAACTCCAGGAAGTCAGGAACAAGAAAAGCCAAAACTATTTACCGAGGAAACTATTTTCCAACCGCCGACTGGAAGAACTGGACGATTTGCGCCGAGCCGAAGACGAGGGTGATACCCATGATCACGGACCCCGCGATGCCCCAGCCCATGCGTCCGGCGAATGCCATGAAGCCGCAGGCGATGACGGCGAGGACCGCGACCGCTGTCGAGATCGGTCCGGTCAAGGCCGTGACCAGCGTCGTCAGCGTGGATTGCACGGGTTGCAAGGCCCCGCCTCCGGCCAACGCGGAGGTCGCATATCCGAAAGCCACAATTGCAAATGTCGTTCGCCGCGCCAGAAATATCGTCGTCAATTTGCCAAAAGTCATTCACCAGTCCCCGATCCCACATGCATGACGAATCCCGACGCCCATGACGGGTCCGGCGGTGTTTTGGTTTCCCGCGATGGCGCGCGCGCGGGCAAAGCGGAAGGTGTGCGGGCGGGCGCGACGCCCGAGAACGCGCGCGCGACTTTTGGCGCAGCGCCGGCCGCTGCGGCTGGCCATGTGTAGAAATCATTGAGGACATCGGCGACGAAGCGAACCGTCTCCGGAAAGGCGGGGACGCCCCTCGCGTCGGTCATCGCGCGCTCGCCGGCGTTATAGGCCGCGAGGATGTAGAGGGGATTTCTGTACTTCGCATGAAGATCGCGCAAGAATTTGACGCCGCCGCGTACATTGTCCCGGGGATCGCAAATGTTGACGCGATATCGCGCTGATGTCGCGGGCTCGAGTTGCATCAAGCCATAGGCACCTTTTGGAGAAACGGCGTTCGCGTCGAAGCGGCTTTCGATCCGGGCGACAGATACAACGAATTCGGGGAAAAACTTTTCTTCTGTCGCGACATCGAAAACGAGTTTTTGCGCGGCGACGACATCGAGCGTTGAACGTTCGGGGCATAACGATCTCTCGCGTGAATTCGAAACGGCCCAGATTATTTCGACATCAGAAGCAGGCGATTCGACAGGCTTGACCACGCCGGCGTCATCAACGCGCGCTTCCCTGGCGATCCCGAATCCGGGAACGCGATTGCGTGTCTTTTCGGATGCGTTCGAACGCTCGGCGGCCGACGCGGCGACGGTGTAACAACCGCCGGCGAAAAGAACCATCAAAAAACAAATCGTCCGCGAATCCATCTCGTCCTCGTATTTCAATATAATTTATGATGTAAAGACGCCGCCCCGGCAAGCCCCCACGGAGAGAATTCATGAAAGCGGCGAAAACCCTTGCAATACCGATGTTACTAGCGAACTTCGGCATGCCTCACGCCCAAGCTCAAGACGCGTCCTTAGGCTGCAAAGTGCTTCTATGCGCCGCCGCGACGGTGCCGGGCTGGTCCGGCATCCCCTATTGCGTGCCCGTGATGACGCAACTCTTTCGCAGTCTCGCGAGGGGCGGTGGATGGCCGGTGTGTTCGCAAGGCAATGCGAGCAATGTCGTCTACGACCCCTACAAAGCCTGCCCCGCCGAAAAATTTTCGGGAAACGCAACGCCCTTGCCCGAGGGATGGCAATCGAATTTTTCAAACGTGTCTTCGAACACCGTAATTCCCGGGGATGCGACCGCGATCAATCCAGACCTCAATGGTTCCGTATGCGCGGATCCTCCAGCCCTCGCGAACGTTTGCAGTTCTTACAACGACGTCATGACCTGTCAGGGCGTCTACGTTTCGACGCCGCGCGCGCCGAATGACAAGTCCTATTTCGTCACCATCACCACCGCGAACGGGGCCCAGCAATTTCGATTCGATCTCAGGGGCTACTAGGCGATGTCGCGGATGTCAGCCATCGCGGCTCTTGTTGCGTCGTGGATGAATTCCGCGTCCGCGCAGGCGACGCCAAACTGGTTTGCGATACCGGGCGACGCCGTCTACGAGACCGGCGACACATGGACGGTATCCGGCGCGCGCTATCGTCTCTACGGTGTTCAGGCGTGCTTGCGCGGCACGAGTTTTACGAACCAGCACGGGATTGCGAGGGACTGCGGCGAAGCCAGTCTCGCCATGCTCGTCAGCCTCGTCCGCGATCTCAAGCCGCAATGCTATGTCGCGGCCGTCGATCCCGCCACGCAGCTCAAATTCGTGCTGTGTTTTGCGACGCTGACAAAAGGCGCCGGCGCGGGGTCGCGCCTCGATCTCGCGACGGCGCTGATTTCGACGGGATATTCGTTCGCGTCGCTGACGCCTGATTCAATGCCCGTTCACATGCCCTACTTTATCGCCCAGATCGTCGCGCAACGGAGCAAGGCTGGCCTGTGGCAGTTTCCGGACATGCCCGAGCCGAACGGGATCATCATCCGGGCCATGCGCGCGGCAGCGCCGGCATCTTCGTCTCCGCCTTCCACGCAGCGATAGAGTCGCGGCGAGTAAACGCTATCGAATTGGTCGTCGTTCCCGATCTTGCCGGGTACGCCGACCTTGCCGGTTGCCAGCCACCGTCATTCCGGGAACGGCGAACGCCCGCGCAATCCCCCGTGGAATATTGGAAGCGCGTCGCTGTCTTGCGGGAGACTCCCGGCTCGCGTTGAAGCGCGCCGTCGCCGAACAGAGCATCAATTCGGGCGCCTCGAATGTTTCGCAATGTTTGTTCGGTTTGTCGCATCGTCTTCAGGCCTTTCATGGCCGTCACCGCGCGTCTTGCCCCGAGATGAGAGCGCCCTGACCCAGCCGCCTCCGCTGGCGCAAGGGGCAAGCCCTCGGCTGACGCCGTCCTGCGGATGCGCCAGTCGGCGTCGGGGTTTCTGGCTCTCACGGGGCAGCCGCCGCGTTGGAGACAAAGCCATGAAAGACCAGGCATTCGACATTCACGCCACCATCACCAATCGCATTATCGAAGCAATCGAAGCCGGCGCCGGAAATTTTGTGATGCCCTGGCACGGCGCC
>JANYDZ010000076.1 GCA_025363375.1 Hyphomicrobiales bacterium | reverse complement strand
GTCTTCGGGACGCGGCAGGCTGCCGGTGTGGGTGGTGAGAATGCGTTTTTGGCGTGCGTCGAGATGCGGCATGGATGACTCCTTTGATGGAGCCAGATTTATCCCAGTTTCGCCAGGCCGGGAAATGTTTCCAGCAGCCAGAACGAAAACATCTGCATGGAGCCCGTGAGGAATCCCACGCCCGTCGCGACGAGAAGAATGCCCACGATTTTTTCCACCGCGCCGAAATGTTTCGAGAATTTTTTGATGAAGCGGAAAAACGGCTCCGCCATCAGCGCCGCCGCGAGGAAAGGCACGCCCAGTCCGGCGGAATAGACCGCCAGCAGGGCCGCGCCCTTCAGCACTGTGTCCTCGGAGCCCGCCACCGTGAGAATCGCCGCGAGGATCGGGCCGATGCAGGGCGTCCATCCGAAGGCAAAAGCGAGGCCCATGACATAGGCGCCCCAGAGGCCCACGGGCTTTTCCACCTGCGCGCGCTTCTCGCGATAGAGCATGGCGATGCGGAAAGCCCCCAGAAAATGCAGCCCCATGACTATGATCGCAATTCCCGCGAGCATGGCGAGGATGTCGCTGTACTGGCGGATCATCTGGCCGAAGACCGAGGCCGTGGCGCCCAGCGTCACGAACACCGTGGAAAAGCCGCACACGAACAGCAGCCCCGCCAGCGCCACGTCCCGGCGCGCCGCGCTTTCGCCCTCGGCGCAGAGGTCCTCGATCGTCGTGCCCGCGATATAGGTCAGGTAAGGGGGCACCAGCGGCAGCACGCAGGGACTCAAAAACGACAGCAGGCCGGCGCCCGCGGCCGCGAAATAGGTGACTTCAGTTGCCATGGCCTCTCATAGCCTCATTGCGGGTTCACGACAAAGCACGGATGGGTGATGGCGGCGGGACGTCATCGGCGCGTTCCGATCCCAAAAAGCGGCGCATTGCCGCGTTGTCGGCTTTCCTGGGAATGGCCGACATGGGGGTGTTTTTGGGGCTACATTGCGGAATGACCCATTACGTCATTCCGCTCGCCGCTGTTCGCCCACCCATGTGATCGTCGGACGACAGCCTAAGTCCGGCGGTCGGTTTGGGCGGTGGGTTTGAAACGGCGCGCGGGCGCATTCGCCCTCCATCGACGCGCCTGATACGCTCGCCCCATGAACGCTCCCGCCCTGCGCAATCTCATCACCGACGTGAACGGCCTCAGCGTCGGCAATTCCCATGATTCCAGGCTCGCTTCCGGCGTCACCGCCCTCGTCTTCGACCGCCCGGCCGCGGCCTCGATCGCCATCCACGGCGGCGCGCCGGGCGTGCGCGACACGGCGTTGCTGGCTCCCGGCATGACAATGGGGCAGGTCGATGCGCTCGTGCTTTCCGGCGGCTCGGCCTTCGGGCTTGATTCTATGGGCGGCGTGCAAGCCCTGTTGCGCGAAAAGGGGCGCGGCTTTGACGTGCGCGGCGTAAAAGTGCCGATCGTGCCCGGCGCGATCCTGTTCGATCTTCTCAACGGCGGCGACAAGGCGTGGGCGCGCATGCCGCCCTATTGGGAGCTCGGCTACGCGGCGGCGCTCGCGGCGGCCGGCAAGGACTTCGCGCTCGGCACGGCGGGCGCCGGCTATGGCGCGACAACCGCCAATCTCAAGGGCGGGCTCGGCTCCGCGAGCGCGAAGACGGCGCGGCATTACACCGTCGGCGCGCTCGTCGCCGTCAACGCATTGGGCTCGGCGACGGTTGGCGAGGGCCCGCATTTCTGGGCGGCGCCCTGGGAGCGGGACGCGGAATTTGGCGGGCGCGGAAGCCCCGCCCGACACGATCTCGCCATGCGCCTCAAAGGCGACGCGCCGCAAAACACCACCATCGCCATCGTCGCGACGGACGCGCGTTTCGGCAAGGAGGAATGCGCGCGCATCGCGCTGATGGCGCAGGGCGGCATGGCGCGCGCCCTGCGGCCAACGCACGCGCCGATGGACGGCGACATTGTGTTTGCGGCCGCGACGGGCCGCCATCCCGGCACGATCACCGCGCATGATCTCACGGAGATCGGCCTGCTCGCCGGCGATTGTCTGGCGCGGGCGATCGCGCGGGCGGTCTACGAGGCGACGGCGCTGCCGTTCAAGGGGGCGCAGCCGGCGTGGCGCGACAGGTTCGGCTCGGCATGACTCGCCGGGGCATCCGTGCTACCCGGCGGGCGTCCCGACATCGCGAGCCCTTTATGCGCCCCTTGAAAATCTGCCCCTCCATTCTCGCCGCCGACTTTTCGAAGCTTGGCCAGGAAGTGCGCGACGTTGTGCGGGCGGGCGCGGATGTCGTTCACGTCGATGTCATGGACGGCCATTTCGTGC
>JANYDZ010000039.1 GCA_025363375.1 Hyphomicrobiales bacterium | reverse complement strand
TGGAAGATGATCCAGGACCACAAGGTGTCGATCTTCTACACCGCGCCGACGGCCATTCGTTCACTGATCAAAGCCGCTGAAGGCAGCGCTACCGCACATCCGCGCAACTACGATTTGACCAGCCTGCGGATTCTCGGCTCGGTCGGCGAGCCGATCAATCCGGAGGCGTGGGAATGGTATCACCGCGTCGTTGGCGACGGCCGTTGCCCCATTGTCGACACATGGTGGCAAACGGAGACGGGCGGCATTCTCATCACGCCGCTGCCGGGCGCGACAAAACTGAAACCAGGCTCCGCCACGCGCCCCTTCTTTGGCGTACAACCGCAAATCGTCGACGCCGATGGAAAAGTGCTGGAAGGCGCGACCGAGGGCAATCTCTGCCTCATTGATTCCTGGCCCGGCCAGATGCGGACCGTCTTCGGCGACCACGAGCGCTTTCAGCAAACGTATTTCTCCACCTATCCGGGAAAATACTTCACCGGCGACGGCTGCCGCCGGGATTCCGACGGCTATTACTGGATCACTGGCCGCGTCGACGACGTCATCAACGTCTCAGGCCACCGCATGGGCACGGCGGAGGTGGAAAGCGCCCTCGTCTCCCACGAAAAGGTCAGTGAATCCGCCGTCGTCGGTTACCCGCACGACATCAAGGGCCAGGGCATCTGGGCCTATGTGACCCTGATGACCGGCGTCGTGGCGAGCGAGGAATTGCGCAAGGAACTCGTCGCCCATGTGCGCAAGGAAATCGGCCCTATTGCCTCGCCCGATGTAATCCAGTTCGCGCCGGGCCTGCCGAAGACGCGGTCGGGCAAAATCATGCGGCGCATCCTGCGCAAGATCGCCGAGAACGAGCTGGGCTCGCTGGGCGACACATCGACGCTGGCCGACCCCGCCGTGGTGGATGATCTGGTGGCGAACCGGGGCAAGTAGAACGTTATAAGTCAGGGCCATGTTCGAAATGTCCGCGGCACCCGGTTTCGCGCCGCCTTCCCCTGAAGGGGAAGAAGCGCGCGGGACAGGCCTGCCGGTCGACGCAAGCCAGCAGCCAGGCCTTTTTCTCCAAGGCCCCGGAAAGCCCCTTCCAGAGGTCGGCCCTCAGAAATCCGAGGTCAGCCCCTTGATCTCCCAGTCCCCGTAACGAACCGGGTCGAGCCCGCCGCGACCGTTGATCTCCTTCGGGCGGGACGCCGCCTCAAGCTCGGCCAGCCGCCGCCGCTCGGCGGCCTCGGCCAGGGCGCGCTGCGCCTCCGGCGTCGGTTGCTTCAACGGCGACACAGGCGTGTCGGGGTCGTCCGGCATTGCAAATCTCCGCTCTCGTCAGAACTTCGGCGCGGCCATGGCGGCGGCGTAGCTCTCCGGCGCGAGGGCGACAAAGTGCCCGCTCGCCTCGTCCAGCGCCTCGAGCTTGCCGTCGGCGACGCCGAAATAGGCTCCGTGCAATTTCAGTTTTCCCCGCGATTCCAGAATGTTGATGCAGGGAAACGTGCGCAGGTTGGCGAGCGAGCGCTTGACCGATTCATGCGCCAGACGCTCGATATATTCCGCCCCCGTTCCGCCGGCGTCGCCTAGACCGCGCGCCGCCGGCTCGATCAGTTTCATCCAGGTTCCGATGAAATCCCCCGGCGAAAGCGGCCTCGCATAGGGATCGGCCTCGCTTTCCGCATAGGCCCGCACGCCGCCGCAGCCGGCATGGCCCATGACCACGATATGCTCGACGCGAAGGCCCATCACAGCGAATTCCAGCGCCGCCGAAGTGCCGTGCAAATCGCCGTCCGGCGCATAGGGCGGCGCGAGATTGGCGACGTTGCGGACAACGAAAATCTCGCCGGGACGCGCGTCGAAAATCACTTCCGGCGACACCCGGGAATCGCAGCAGCCGATGATCATCACGCGCGGTTGCTGGCCGGTTTGCGCGAGTTCGCGAAACCGGTGTTGCTCGCTTTCAAAGCGTCCGCCCAGAAAGGCTTCGTAGCCGTCGAGCAGGCGTTGCGGGAGGAGCGCGGAATCAATCAC
Source organism: Hyphomicrobiales bacterium (assembly GCA_025363375.1). Classification (GTDB taxonomy): domain Bacteria; phylum Pseudomonadota; class Alphaproteobacteria; order Rhizobiales; family Beijerinckiaceae; genus Terripilifer. The sequence continues at coordinate 25,399 of JANYDZ010000039.1, read as the reverse complement.
AGGATCGCCTTTTTCCGGTTCAGAACTCACGGCGCCGCAAATTCCGGAACTTTCAGACTCGCGCCGGAACGCACCGCGCCCGGCGCCGAAAAGCCGTTCAGCGCCAGAATCAATTGCGCGCCGGTCTCCGCCTCGCCCACCTTGTCGGCGAAACGCCGCACATCGCCGGGCCCCTCGGCGCGCGCCACCCTGAGCGCCAGGGGGCGCGCCAATTGCCGGTCGCGGTCGCCCAAACCCCGCAAAGAGGCTAGCGTTTGCGCGACATCCTTGTCAAAATCGCCGTCCGGCGCCGTCGCCGTGAACAAAACCCGCCACACCGTCTCGCCGCTGCGCGCAATGGCGACGCGAACCGCGGTATTATCGTTGGTGAAAGCAGCGATGGCCCCCTCCGGCCCGCCGGACAAAGGCGCGATTTTGACTTCGGACCGCGCATTGGCGGTCAGACGGCGCAAGGCCCCCTCGGGATCCGAACCCAAAGCCGGATTGGCGCGCGAGAAAACCGCGACAACCTTGCCCCCCTGCTTGACGCCCGCCAGCGCGGCGCCGCCGCCAAACACCAGATACCCCTTTGGAAAAGTCACCGCGACATCGCGTTTGGGATCGATGTAACTGCGCCCGCGAATATAGCCGGCGCTGCCGTCCTCGCCAAAAGCCACGCCGGAAATCGCCGCCAGATAGGTCTCGCGCCCGGTTTTGCCGGCGGAATTCCCGTTGCTCTGCAAGGCTTTGCGCACGGCCGCGATCCGCTCGGGCGTCGGCGGATGCGAGGCGGTGGGGCTCGCCTCCCCCTGTTGCAGGCCCGCCAGCTTGCGCGTCAGCCCGCCCATGCGGTCAAGCGATTGCAGCAGGCGCAGCACGCCGGCCCGGTCGTAGCCCGCCTTGCCCAGCAAATCCAGCGAGATACGATCCGCCTCCAGCTCCTGTTCGCGCGAAAACGCCGCCAGCGACAACTGATGCGCGGCGATCGTGGCGCGGGTGACATCGGCGTCTCCGAAAGCGCGCGCCACATCCACCGTGTCGGCCGCCGCGCGGGCCCGCTCGACAACCCGCTTGGCGATATGGCGCGAAATGACATGGCCCAGCTCATGCGCCATCACGGCGGCGAGTTCGGCCTGGTCATTGACCATGGCCAGCATGCCGCGCGAAATGAACATCTGCCCGTCGGGCAACGAATAGGCGTTGTAAGCGGCGGAATTCAGCAGGGTCACGCCGCTCGGCAGGCCCGCAACACCGGACGCCCGCAACAAATCCGCATAGGTTTCCCGCACCAGCGCCTCTGCCGATTCATGCCGGTATGGCCCGCCAAACCGCGCCACCAGCCCCGTGCTGGCGCGCCGGTTGACCGAAGCGTCGGTGACCGCAAGCTGCGCGTCAACGAGGCTCGGCGTCAGCGCGGGCCCCTGCCCGCCGGGCGCGCAACCGGCAAGGGCAAGAGCGAAGGCGAGGAAAAGAGCGATGCGACGCATGGGAATCCGATCGGCGAGCGGCAAGGCGACCGCTTTCCATTCGTCCGTGTTTTTCACGAAATCGACGCAAATGGCAAACTGGAACTTCGCCGGAACTTCGCCGGACCTTCGCTTGTGGCCGCCGCGGGCGCCAATTGCATTCCCGCCGCCCCCGCAATAAACCTTGGCGCATGCTGAAATACGCCAACCCCACGCATTTCCTGCGGCTTGCCAACAGGGCCATCCCCTGGCTCGGGACGATCACGGCGTTGCTTTTCACAATCGGCCTTTACATGACCTTTTTCACCGCGCCCGCCGACTACCAGCAGGGCGAGAGCGTGCGGATCATGTATATTCACGTGCCGGCTGCCTGGCTTTCGCTGTTCGTTTACGGCGTAATGACCGCCGCCGCGCTCGGCACTCTGGTCTGGCGCCATCCGCTGGCGGACGCCGCGCAGAAGACCGCGGCGCCGCTGGGCGCCGCTTTCACCTTCATCTGCCTCGTCACGGGCTCGCTCTGGGGCAAGCCCATGTGGGGAACCTGGTGGGTGTGGGACGCGCGGCTGACCTCCGAACTCGTGTTGTTGCTGATCTATCTGGGCCTCGTCGCGCTCTGGCAAACCATCGAAGAGCCGCCGAAAGCCGCGCGGATGGCCGCCATTCTGACGCTGGTGGGCGTCGTCAACATTCCCGTCATCAAGTTTTCCGTCGATTGGTGGAACACGCTGCATCAGCCGGCGTCGGTCTTCAAAATGGGCGGCTCCAGTATTCATCCCTCCATGCTGTGGCCGCTGCTGATCATGGCGGTTTCGGCCTCGCTGCTGTTCCTGACCCTGCATTTCATGGCGATCCGCAACGAGATCCTGCGCCGGCGCCTGCGCCGGCTCTCGATCCTCGCCGCGCGCGAAGACGAGGCGCCGCGGCGCGCCGTGGAACTTGCAGCCCGGAGCGCCTCATGAGCGGTCACACCGGGTTTATCGCGGCGGCCTACGTCGTCGCCTTCGTCGTTGTCGGCGCCGTGATCGCATCTATCATCGCCGATCACCGCGCGTTGAAATCCGCCCTGGCGAAGCTGCCGGCGCGCGAGGGAGACGAGGCATGAGCGCGCGGGAGACGGCGACGCCCGCGCCGCGCAAGAAGCTCGTGGCCTACCTGCCGCTGGCGTTTTTTCTGGCGCTCGCGGCGCTGTTCTTTTTCAGCCTGAAGAGCGGCGATCCCTCGCGCCTGCCCTCCGCGCTTCTCGGCAGGAAAGCGCCCGACTTCGCGCTGCCGGCGCTGGAAGGTTTCGGCGCGGCGGGCGGCCTGTCGAGCGCCGATCTCGCGTTGGGCAAGCCGACCCTCGTCAATATTTTCGCGTCCTGGTGCCTGCCCTGCCGCGACGAACATCCCATGCTCGTGCAATTGTCGAAAGACGCCGCGCTGGCGGCCAAAGGCCTGCGCGTCGCCGGCATCGCCTACAAGGACGAGCCCGCCAATTCGCGCAAATTTCTCGCCGAGGTCGGCAATCCCTACGCGCTGATCGGCGTCGACAAATCCGGGCGCGCCGGCATCGAATGGGGCGTTTACGGCGTGCCGGAAACCTTTGTGGTGAAGGGCGACGGAACCATCGCCTACAAATTCGTGGGCCCGCTCAGCCCCCAAGCCCTGCGCGAAAAACTCATGCCGGAAATCGAGAAGGCGCTGCGCTGAAACGCCGCCTCAGCGCATGTCGAGGGACGCCGGCACGCAGCGATGGCCGACAAAACATTGCGGATTGTCCAATGTCTTTACAAAGGCCGGACGCGCCAGATCTCCCGGGCCGCAGAAGCCCTGACCGCGCACGTAACGATCAAAGAGGTCGCGCCCGGTCGAAAGCACGACTTCGCCGCGCGACGCGACGAGCGCGCTCGCGGCGCCGCAGGTCATGTTGGTTGTCGAAGGCCGTGTTTGCGCGGCGGCCGCGCCGACGCACACAACAAAGGCCAACGCGCTTGCCGAAATGCGATTGACGGAAGTTTTCATGGCGGGTCCCCTGACATCCGACAGCCGTTTGGCTGTCCGCCATCGGAAGAAAAGCGCGGCGCGCGGCGACGGGTTTCCCCCGGGGCGACAGATGGATATTCCAGCATAAACGCCGCGCCCGTTCAACAAAACAACGCGCCCGCAATCCCGTATTCCAGCGGCTAGATTTGAAAGCTGCGGGCCGGCGGCAGTTTCGCGGGAATCACCAGTCTGGGAACGCTGCCGTCGCGGCTGTACCAGGGGCTGTAGGCGGGATCAGCGTAGGTCCCCAGGGAATATTTCTCGCGCAGCAAATTCTGCTCGCCCCGGAAACGCACGATATTTTCCCGGGTCTCGTCGCTGCCCCGCGACGCCGATTCATGATGATACAGCGTCGCGAAGGGCGTCCAGACGACGCGAAACCCCAGGCGTCCCGCGCGCATGCAGAAATCAACGTCGTTATACGCGATCGCGAAGGACGTTTCGTCGAGGAAGCCAACGGCGTCGAGACAGGCGCGCGAAATCAACATGCAGGCGCCCGTCACGGCCGCGAAGGTTTGCCGCACGTTCAGCCGGCTCTGCGGACCAGGAGTGCCGCCCTTCGATCCGCAAAACCAGTGCCCCGCGACCGATCCGAGCCCCATGATCACCCCGGCGTGCTGCAAAGCGCCGTTGGGATAAAGCAGGCGCGCGCCAACGATTCCAGCGCCGGGATAAGCAAGACAGGAAACCATTTCCTTCAGCCATCCCGGTTCGATCACCTCGATGTCGTTGTTCAACAACAGGATGCAATCGCCGCGCGCCAGCCGGATTCCACGATTGACCTGACGTGAAAAATTGAACGGCTCCGCGACGATGTCGGCGCGAAAATCGGGATGCGACGCGCGCATTTTTTCATACAGCCGCAGGACCCGGGCGTCGCGCGATCCATTGTCGGTCACGATGATTTCAAGATCCGGATAGTCCGTCAGTTCGGTCAGGTCGCTCAGGAGCCGCGAAATCAGCGCAAAGGAATCCCGGCTGGCGACGACGATCGACAGTTTGGGCCATCCGTTGGGCGGCGGATCAAATTTCACGCGGTGCAAATTGGGATTGAGCGCGCATTCGACGAGCGCCGGAACTCCGTCGCGCGCGTAGGTTTCGGACAGCGCGTTGCGGGCGCTCTGCGTTGCGCGCTCGCGGAACGTCACCGAATACGAGGCGCCGTCGCGCCGCCAGAGATAGCACGGAAACGGCAAGTGCAGGACTTCGCGCGGAGCCACTCCGGCGAGGTAGCGCAACAGAACGTCGTAATCCTGCGAACCCTCGTAGCCGCCCCGAAGTCCGCCGAGTTCCAGCAAGCGGCCGCGTTGAAACAGCGACAGGTGATTGATGTAATTGAGGCCCGACAAAAGCACCGGGTCGAACGCGGGCTTCGACATGTAGCCTTCCGGCTCAAGACGCGCGTCGGCGACCACTTCGTCCGTGTAAATAAGCCGCGCATCCGGATTTTCACGGATCGTTTCAATCAGCATGTCAACCGCGAACGGCGCCAGCGCGTCGTCGTGATCGATGAAGCCAACCCATTGTCCGCGCGCCACCGAAAGGCCGAGATTTGTGGCTGAGGCGATGCCGGAATTCACGGCGTTCTTGACGACGCGCAGGGCGGGATGGCCGCCATGGCTTTCAAGCCAGGCATGGGTTTCAGGCGCCGACGAGCCGTCGTCGCACAGGATGAGCTCCCATGCGCCGTGCCTTTGATTGCGAAACGAGTCGAGCAGCTGATCCAGATACCGCGCCGGCGTATTGAACAGGGGGGCGACAAACGAAATCAACGGCGCGTCGTCCGGCCAATCGGGCGTCGAACGAAACCGCGCGCTCGCCATGGCGATCAATTGTTCAAAATGCTGGGTGATTGTCCTCACTTTCGACGCCGGCGTGCCCAGCCCGGTCAGAATGGCGGGTTGCGTGGCGGATATCGTTTCACAGACGGGCAAGGGGCGCGCCGCCTTGACCGCCGCGCGGATCCGTTGGCCGACAAAGCCGCGAACCGCTGTCTCGGAATAGGCCAGATAGGCCCGGAACTTGAATGTCGAGGGATAAGTCGACGGGTCGAAGCGCGCGCGCAGGACTTTTTCGCCGCCGCCAAGCGCGACGACATAGATTCCATTGCGCGTCAGGCGCAGTTCGATTTCCTCGTTGGACTCGAATCCCGCGCCGCGATCGACGTAAATGCGCGGATCAAGATCGCGATCGGCGTCTTCGATTTCAAAAACGAGATAGGACGCCGCAAAAAGCCGCGGCGCGAAAATGAATTGCGGATCGTCGTCCACCGCGCTCCATAAGGCGAATCCGCCCCGCTTGAGTCCGCTTTTCCACAACGACGGAATTCTCAGCAGCAAAATCCAACGCTCCAACGACCGCGGCCACAGGCATCTCTCTCGGCGGCGTGTAAACAGGCGCCTGCGCCCGCCGCATTCCGATACCGCTCCGGGCGACAATGCGCCAGCCCCCCGGAAATGTTCTGAACGGTTTCATTCAACAAACAACATATCGCGATCCGGGCCGTAGCGCGCAAACGGGGCCCCGACAGGCCGAACCGGCGCCAAAATGCCGGCGAACGAACGCAATCCAGCCGCCCGCGGGCGCGCCGATGTTTCGAAACATGGACAAAATCGCCGTCCATCTCTATATATATCCAGGCATCTGATCATCGGGGCCGGGCGCCAACCGATCGAAAGCCACTTCGAAAAGATGATCCAGCTCGACAACGTATTCAAATTCTACAAAACCGAACGGCACACGAAGATCATCCTCGATCACGTGTCGATGGTGTTTGACACCACATGCTCCTACGGCCTCCTGGGCGTCAACGGGGCGGGCAAATCCACGACCCTCAAGCTCATCGCGGGCACGGAATTGCCCAATTCCGGTTCGGTCAGACGAACGGTGCGCGTTTCATGGCCGCTGGGATTCGCCGGCGGCTTTCACCCTTCCATGTCGGGCCGCGAGAATGTTCATTTCGTGTCGCGGATCTACGGCGCGGATATCCGCAAGGCCGACGCGTTCGTTGAGGATTTTTCGGAACTTGGCGATTATCTGGACGCCCCTTTCAAGACATATTCTTCGGGAATGATGGCGCGGCTGGCCTTCGCCATGTCCATGGCGATCGATTTCGACGTTTACCTGATAGACGAGGTCACCGCGGTGGGGGATATGCGGTTTCAGACGCGCTGCAAGGAGGCCTTCAATGAACGCCGCAAGAACGCCGGACTGATCGTCGTCTCCCATTCCATGCAAACAATCAGTGAATATTGCGACAAAGGCGGCGTGCTCGTTGACGGGCGGCTGTTCATGTTCAACACGGTCGATCACGCGATCGAACTGTACAATCGATTGAACCGGTGACCTGAAGCATGAGTGGATCGCTGGAAGAGATCAAACCTCACACGCCCGGCGTTCTGGGACGCGCGCAGAGCGTCTCCCAATACCTGTCCGACGCCGCGCGCCGCGCGCGTTTCTCCTCGCGCGCGCGGGGCGCCTACCAGCAATCGGGCTTTGGAGCGCGCCGCGGCGCCCGCGCCATGCGGATCGCGATGATCACTTTATTCACGCTGACCGTCGTCGTTCCGAACATTGTTTCGACGGTGTATTTCACCACGCTGGCGTCGGATCAGTTTGTGTCCGAAGCGAAGTTTACCGTCAGCAGCGGCGCGATCCCGAAACTCGACGCCGTGGGAGCGGTGACCGGCGTTCCCGCCTTGCTGATTGTTCAGGACACCCAGATCGTGACGAATTACATCGAAAGTCGCGCGCTGGTGGAGCTGCTCGACAAGGAAATGAATTTGCGCGAGCTTTTCGGGTCGTCCTCGATCGATTGGTGGTCGCGTTTCCGGACCGACAAACCCATCGAAAAGCTGGCCGAATATTGGGAAAAAAGAGCGATTTCGTCGATCACGTTTCCCTCCGGAGTCGTCACCTTCTCGATGCGGGCCTTTACGCCGGGGCACGCCAGGGAACTCGCCGACACCGTCATCGCCAGATGCGAGGCCTTGATCAACAACCTCAACGAAAAAATGCGCAACGACACGGTCGCGGCAAGCGAGTCGGATCTTGCGCGGGCCGGCGAACTGCTGAAGGCCGCGAGGATCAATCTGGAGAACGCGCGCAACGCGGAAGGCATTCTGGATATCGGCGGCGAAACCAAGGCGCTTTATGAACAGCTGACGTTTACGGAAACCGAGCTTTTGAAGGCTCAACAGGAATTGAACGCGCAGACCCGATATCTCTCGCGAACGGCGCCCACGGTCAAGCCGGTGGAGGCCAGGGTTCAAGCGTTGAAGAAGCAACTGGACGAATTGAAGGCAAGGCTGACAGTCCGGGAAAATCAGCGCAACTCCACCGAGGCCCGGCGTTCCCTCAACGAAAAGTCGTCGAAGCTGGCTGAATTGCTGCTTGAGCAGCAGATCGCCGAAAAGCGATACGCTTCAGCCGCCGGGGCTCTGGACGCCGCGCGCATTCTGAGCGAGCGCAAGATGATGTATCTGCATCAGATCGTCAGTCCCGCCTTGCCGGAGGAATCAACGTACCCGAGGCGGGGATTGAACATAGGGATGATTCTGCTGGCGTCGATGCTGATATTCGCAATATGCGCCGGCCTGCTGTCGTTCGTGCGCAATCACATGGCGTAAAGAACCTGGCGTGAAGAACCTGGCGTGAAGCGCGTTCGCCCGATGAAAAGCCGATACCGCTGCATGGAACGGGACGCTCAGCATCGCTCCATTCGCTCGCCCGCTACCGCCGGATTGTCAAAAAGGCGTATCCGGCGCCCGCCGCGATCAGGACCGCCGCGAACAGGCCGTAACCGGCGTTGCCCAATTGGTTGGCGACCGCAAAGGCGATCGCCGACACCATCAGGTGAAGAAGAAACTTCTGGCTGCGGTCCGTCAGGAAATAGAACGCGCAAACCACCGCCAGAAAGCAGACCACCGTCGCGAAATCATAGATGGAACTCATAGTCGCCCCTAACTATTGTGCGGAATATCAACCCCGCGAACTTGCGGGTCTGGTGGGCGGCGCCGTTCTGGCGCATTTGATCAAATTAACGTTCAACGGCAATTGCGGCAATATCAAGCGCGGTCAATTTTCGAATATTTCAGTCGAAATGATGAATTCAGGCGCTTTACGATCGTCATTCGGCGGTTCAATTGAATTCCAGCGGCTTTCTCCCGCTCCGCGTCGCGCCGTAGTCACAAACACGCGATGGACTGGAAAAACGACAAATCAACCGTCAAAAAAATCACATATCGGCGCAATTTTTTAAAAGTCCCGCGTGAACATGCGCTTCTCCGCCAATGCCTTTGGCGCAATTGTTGACTTCAAAAGCTGATTAAGGCCAGTGTAATCGAGTGTCCGGGTTAGTGGTCAAGAGTGGGTATGAGTCCGTTACCTCGTGGAATCACGCGGCGAGCCGCAAGTCATGTTCGACGAAACCGGCGCGCGTCTGCGCTGGTTGGTCGCGTCGCGCGGATTTTGGATTTTTCGACGCAAGTTCTGAATTTTTCCGCCCTGATTTTCCCTGCCCCCTCCAGGCCGCCCCACGCGAGCCAACCAGACGCGCGCCAACCTGACCTGTTTTCTTCCGGCACGACGGGATTTCGATATTCCCGGAGCTTGTTTCTCTGCGTTTTGCTGTTTCTTGCGCCGGCGACATCCCGCGCGCAACCGGTCGCGGCGTCTGGATCGGCCCCCGATGACACAAGCAACGAATTGGTCGCCATTCCGCGCAACGCGTCGGGATGGAACCGCGCCTACAGAAACTGGTCGGACCTCCCGTTCAGGTTATTTGTAAATCAATCAATTTCATACAACGACAACGTCACCGGCGTTGCGAACGGCCGGCCGATCGGGTTCGGGATCGTCTCGAAAGGCGACTGGCTGTCGTCCACGACCTTTGGCGGTTCGACTAAAATGAATCTGGGGCAGCAGCAGCTGTTCTTTGACGGCAATCTGGGAACCACAAAATACAAATCCAATTCCTTGCTGGACAAGAGAAACCATTCCGTGACCGGGGGCCTGAACTGGGTCTTCACGTCCCGTTGCGCAGGTCGTCTGAGCGCCAGTTCCAGCGCCGTCGAAACAACCTTCGAAGATATGATCGGGACGGGGACCAACACAGCGTCGGTCTTCGCGCTCAATCAAACGGCGCGATGCCGCGTCGGGTCAAACACCAGCCTGATCTTCGATACAGGCTGGTCTTCATCGGAAAATTCGAATGGCGCTTCAGCCGGCAACAATTCCACCGCGAAATTTGTGCGCAGCGGCCTGGAATATACGCCGTCGAGCCTGACGACGATTGGCGCTAACGCGACTTACACGGAAACAAGCTACCAGAACCGGGCCGCCGCCGCCGCGGTCGGAGTCATTGGCCTGGCGAATCGGATCAACCGGACCAACCTGCAAGTGACTCTCCAGCGCCAGCTAACGCAGAAGCTTAGTTTTAACGGCAGCGTCGGGCTTTCAGCAGTGACGACAAATACCGCGCCCGGGACCGGAACAGGTTCAACTTATTCAGCCTCCTTGCGGTGGGCGGCGACGCCAAAATTGTCCCTGTCGGTTTCCAGCGCACATTCGGTGGCGTCCCCGACCACCGTCCTCGCCAACTCGCAAACCACCGATTCTCAAAGTATTTCCGCCAGTTATGCCCTTTCGCCTAAAGTTTCCGTCCAGTCGGGACTGTCCAGGAGCGTGACAAGCGGTTCTTCCGGCGGCAATATTCAGGGAGCCCCCGCATTCGGTAGCGGCCTGGCCTTCAGCTTCAGCAGCAGCGTCAGTTACCAGGCCACCCCCTTTGTCAGCGGTACAGCCTCGTTTCAGAACACAATGCGATCTTCCTCCGGTGTGGATACTAATGTAAAAGTTTTCATGTTGGGGCTCGCTTACCGACCGTACTGACGCGAGCCTGGCGAGATCGACTTGTAAAGGGATTATGACGATGCCGACACTGATCCGACTGCTGGCCCTCGTTTGGGCGCTTTCGAGTGTTTGCGCGAATGTTTTCGGAAACAGCGCCTTGGCCGGGGGGCGGTTGCTGGTGCCATCGGACGTTCTCCAGGTCAGCGTCGTCAACCAGGCCGAACTCAACACAGTGGTGAGGATTGGACCTGACGGGACCATTGCCTTGCCCTACATCGGTCGGATCCGGGCTGCTGGTTTGACTGAGGACCAACTCAAGGCCCGCGTCACCGCGGGTCTGCGGCGGGCCGATGTGATCAAAAACCCTCAGGTCTTGATCGAAGTCACAAATTTTGGAACCCAGGTGTCCGTAACGGGCGCGGTTGGCTCGCCGGGCGTCCTCACCCTGGATCGCCCCACAACCCTCACCCAGATATTGTCCCGCGCGGGCGGCATCCGTGAGGAGGCCGGGGCCAGCACTGTCCTTCTGAAGCGTCGCGGCCCGAATGGTCAGCGCATTTTTCGCTATGATGCGAAGGCTATTTTAAGTGGTAAGGCTAATGGCGCAAATATTTTTCTCCAGAACAACGATGAGGTTTACGTCGAGCAGGGCGCGGTATATTATCTTTATGGATTTGTTAACCATGCCGGTTCATTCCCCCTCAGCCGTCCGCTCAACGTGCAGCAGGCGCTCGCGGTGGGCGGAGGCATCAGCCCGCTGGGATCGGAATGGCGAATTGCGATCAGAAGGCGGCTCCCCAACGGCGGCGTCGAGGAGATTCCGGCCTCTCTGGACGACGATGTCCATGCCGAGGACACGATCGTCGTAAACGAGCGCTTTTTTTGAAAGACGAGGCCATGCCATGTCTATAAGCCAGATTCTCTATATTCTGTGGAAGCGCATTTTTGTTTTTATCCTGGCGTTCGGCTCCGTGATGGCCGGCGCCCTGGGCGTCATGTGGCTGGTCCCGCCGCGCTATGACGCCCTGGCCACCGCCAGCATCGACGCCGGTCAGATTGACCCGGTGAGCGGGCAGGTTTCCGGCGGCCCCAGTATTGGACTGCTGCAGGGCAACCTGGTCGCTTTGGCAAAGAGCAATCAGGTGGCGACCAACGTTGTCAAAAGATTGGGTTTGGCGAACACCCCGCGGGCGGCGGCCGAATACAGGGCTTCGAATTCCGCCGGCGTCGCCGATATCAATCAATGGATGGCGGCGCAGATTGTCGCCAATCTGGACGCCAAATTTACGCCCGGCTCCAACGTCGTCAACATAACCTACAAATCGCCGTCGGCTCAGCAAAGCGCGCAATTGGCCAACGCGTTTCTCGCCGCCTTCATCGACGCCGCGATCGACAACAAGGGCCAGGCGGCGCAACAAACGGCGCAATGGTTCGATCCGCAGATTGAAAAATTGCGCGTTGAACTTGAAAAAGCCCGCGAAAATCTAGCCACCTATCAAAGGGAGGCCAACCTGCTTGGGCCCACCGCGAGCGACAGCGAAAACGAACAGATGATGTCCGTGACGACGGAATTGTCCAGGGCGAAAGTCGAGCTTCTTTCCATCCAGGTCGCCCTCGACTCAAATCAGATCGAGGCTTTCGACACGCCGGCGCTCACGGCCATCAAGTCGAACCTGACCGCGATCAACACCGAGATCAGCAGGCTTCAAACCTCTGTCGGCTCCAACAACCCGAAGATTGTTGAACGAATGGATGTGAAGAAATCGCTGGAGAGCCAGGTCACGAAGGAAGTCGCGGAAAACAAAAAAAAGCTCATCGAACGAATCGCCGTGCAAAAGAGCAAGATCGAAGTGCTTGAGAAAGCGCACGACACGCAACTCCAGACCATGATCACCCTGCAGCGAAAGCGCGATCAGTTGATCACGCTCGCGCGCCAGGTCTCGATTCGCCAGGACGAGGTTGACCGCGCCACCAAGGTGACGGCGCAGGCGCGTCTGCAAAGTCAGCTTTCGTTCTCGAATATATCGGTGATCGACAAGGCGCCCGTGCCGACCGCGCCCGCGTTTCCCAAACCTTTGATTGTGACGATCGCCGGATTGGGCGTGGGCTTGTGCCTTGGCCTTATTCTGGCCCTGCTGGTGGAGGCGCTGGACAGGCGGATACGCGCGGTTTCGGATCTTGAATTTGTCGCCTCGGTGCCTGTGCTGGGCACGATGGCAAGTTCGAAATCGGTGAAGCGCTGGTTCAGGCGCGAGCCAAAGAGGCCGCTGACTCCGCAGCTTGCAGGCTAGCGAACGCGGACCTGATCCCAGGTTCGGCAGGTTGTGGGGCGGGTTGTGGAGAAAGTCTGCTCCATAAACCAAGATAGCGTCATTTTCGTCTGAAGAAAATTATGCAAGAGATTTTTTGCTGCGAACAGGCTATGTTGAGTTGGATGAAAATTCGACAGTTCGCGTCGTTTGGGATGTTCGTTTTACCACTATGAAAACGCGATATCCGCAATCGAGCTTCCGGTTGCCGCGACGACGCCATCGGGTTTGGCCCGTCAAGATGGCGCAACCGAAAAGGTGGAGGTTTGGAATGGCTTGTACATCGGAAAAATCGAGCGGCGCCCGCGGCTTTGCCTTTTGGGTCGCGATGGCCTCGATCCTTTCGGTCGCCGCCTGCGGCAAGAAGCCGGACGAACAGGCGGCCAAGAAACCGGCCGGCCAGGTGATCGCGCAGGTGGGCGGTGAAGACGTCACAATTCAGGAGCTGGAAAACGAATTCCGCCTCGCGAACATCCCCTTCGACAAACGCGACGACGCCTTGACCAAGCGCATGCTCGGCGAAATCGTCGCGCGGAAATATCTCGTGCAACAGGCCGTCGCGGCGAAACTCGACCGCGAGCCCGCAATTCACCTGGACATCATGCGCTCGCGCGAGCAAGTGCTCGCGTCCGGACAGATGCAACGCGCGCTTTCGTCAAAAGCCTCTTCGATCGGCAACGCGGAGGTTGATAAATATATCGCGGCCCACCCTGTGCAATTCGCCAAGCGCGAGATTTTGACGACCGACCAGATTATGATGCCGATCACGTCCAAGGCCCAGGAAATCGTCGAGGCGACAAAGGACTTCAAGACTCTCGATCAGGTTGAACAAACCCTGAAAGCGAACGGCATGCCCTACAATCGATCGACGGGAGCGCTGGACGGGGCCAACCTGACCGAGGAGTTTCTGGCGACGATCCGCGTCAAAAAAACCGACGATATCTTCTTCACGCGGTCGGGCCCCAACGGCGTGTTTTTTAAAGTGACCGGCGAACAGGCCCAGGCTTTGGTCGGCGACGACGCGGCCAACCGCGCCCGGCAGGCGTTGCGGATGGAGCTTCTCAAGACCGAGAGCGACGAGGTGACGCAAGCCGCGCAATCCAGCAGCAAGTTTGAGGGCGACTATGCGCGGATCATGGACGTCAAACCGCCGGAGAACGCGGCTCCCGCTCCAACCAAGTGAACGAGCGCGCGCCCGGATCAAGGCGTTCCCAAACGCCGGGTTGAAAATTCAAAAGCCCGGCGGGTCTGGCCGTTCCCCAATCAATAGGATTCTTCGGGCGGAAAGTTTTAACCGCGCCTCCAGAGCCCTTGTTTTCCAGGTGCATTGCGTTGGCAGTCAAACGGCGTCGCTCGTGCGTCATTATTGTCGAAAATCTGCCCGTGCCGTTTGATCGGCGCGTATGGCAGGAAGCCCAGGCGTTGAACCGCGCGGGCTGGCTCGTGTCGGTGATCTGCCCCAACAGCAAACGCTATCCGTTGAAGTACGAAATGATCGACGGCATCGCGATCTATCGGCATTCATTGCCCTTCGAAGCCCGCAGCGCTCTCGCCTTTCTGCTCGAATACGCGATCGCGCTGGCCTACGAGTTTCGGTTGTTGCTCAAGGTTCACGCCGAAAGAGGCTTTTCCGTCATTCAGGCGTGCAATCCGCCCGACCTGATATTTCTGGTGACGCTGCCCTTCAAGCTTTTCGGCAAGCTGTTCGTCTTCGATCAGCACGACGTGGCGCCCGAACTCTATGTCGCCAAATTCGGACGGAAAGGCTTTTTCCATCGCATGCTGCTGCTTTGCGAATGGCTGACTTTCAAATCAGCCAACATGGTCATTTCCGCGAACGAAACCTTTCGGGAAATTGCCATTGATCGCGGCGGCAAGCGGCCCGAGGTCGTCGAAACCGTCTACAGCATACCCGACGCCAGAAACATTTACCGCACCCAGCCACAGGACGAGGTTCGCAAAGGCCGGAAGTTCGTGCTGGGCTATCTGGGTATCATCGGCGATCAGGATGGCGTCGATCATATGGTTCGCGCGGTAAACTATCTTGTGCGGGACGCGGGATTTACGGATTTTCAGGCGGTCGTCATTGGCGACGGCCCCGCGCTTGCCTCGGTTCGCGCCCTCGCCCGGCAACTCGACATGGACGACCACATCACCTTCACAGGCTATCTCAGCGGCTCCGTCCTGATGGCCCATGTCAGCGCCTTCGACGTTGGATTGATTCCCGATCCGGTCAACGAGACCAACGACATGATGAGCATGAACAAAGTCTTCGAATACAGCGCGCTTGGCATTCCCATTGTCTCCTATCGCCTTAAGGAGACCATGCGCTTGCTCGGCGACGCGGCCATTTACGCGCAGGGATCCGAACCCAAGGATCTCGCCCTGGCCTGCCTCCAGCTCATGCGGGACGACGAATTGCGCATGAACTGCGGGACCAGAGCGCGGGACCACGCGCAGCTCTCCTTCTCCTGGGAAAAGGAATCGCAAAAATATGTAAACGCCTACGAACGGCTCATCGTGAGTTAGACGCTGAGGCAAACTCGGCCTCCGATATCGATCTTGCCAAAGAAATGCCCGGGGAAAATGTATTGGACAAGGATACGCCCGCAAGCCATTCCAGCGCGGACCCGACTGGACGCGCCACGGCCTCGCGTTTAGCGGCCACCGGGATGCCGGAAGTGTCGGTTGTCATTCCTCATTATGACGATCTCGACAATCTGCGCCGCTGCCTCCAGCTGCTGGACCAACAAACGCTGCCGAAACACCGGTTTGAGATTGTCGTCGCCGACAACAACTCGCGGTGCGGCGTGGCTTCTGTTGAAAGCGTCTGCGCGCAATTGGCCCGGGTCGTTCCCGCCCCCATCCAGGGCGCCGCGGAAGCCCGCAACGCGGGCGTCCTGGCGGCCCGGGGACAAATTCTCGCTTTCATCGACTCCGATTGCCGCCCCTCCCCGCAATGGCTTGAACGAGGCGTCGCCGCGCTCGCCGACGCCGACATGGTCGGCGGTCAGGTCGATGTCGATGTCGTGGACCCCCGCCATCCCACCGCTGTCGAGGCCTTTGAACTGGTGTTTGCCTTCAACTTCAAAAGCTACATTGAGAAAGAAAAATTCTCGGGTTCGGGAAACATGTTTGTCTCAAGGACCATCTTCCAGGATGTCGGCGGCTTTCGCGCCGGGGTCGCCGAAGATCGCGACTGGGGACACCGGGCCGTCGCGCGGGGTTATCACTGGCGCTATGCGCCTGACGCGCGCGTTTCGCACCCGGCCAGACGCGACTGGCCGGACTTGCGGCGCAAATGGACCCGTCTCGTCGATGAAGCCTATACCGCCATCAAGGAAAAGCCCTATGGGAAATTGCGCTGGATTTTGCGCAGCTGGGCGGTTCTGGCATCGCCGTTTTTTCACATTCTGGTCGTTCTTCAATCGACAAAACTCAATGACGCGGGATCGCGCCTGAAGGCCATTGCGGTCCTGTTTCGTCTGAGGTGGTGGCGGTTCCTGGAAAACCATCGCATTTTATTCGCAAAGAAATAGCCCCGCTCAGGCGTCCGGCAATTTCCGCGCGCGTGGCCTCCGCGATTCGGATCAGCCCATGGAACCGAAGTTCACGCCCGTTGGACAGGCCGGTGAGTCGCGCAAACCGCGGCCTGGTATCAGACCGACCCCGCTTCGCCTTCGACAGCATCCGCAGTTGGCTGTTGAGCTAACCTGGCCAGCACAAAAACCAGCCCCACGAAGATGTAGAGCAAGGTGAAATTATCGCGCGCCGAGAGCGCGCTCCGGTAAAAGCCAAACGCCACGAAACTGGCGGCCAGGGGGCCGCCGAACGCGCCGCGGGAGTTCAAAGTGGTCAGATACAATCGGATCCCGATCAACGCCCCGAATCCCACCATCCCGAAAAAAAACAGGAGCCCGGGAACGCCTGTCTCCACCGTAATGGAAAGGAGCGAACTATCCACGGTCAGCAACCCGCTCGGTTCGCGAAATCCAATCACTTTAGCGCCGTTGCCAAGCCCGTATCCGGTAACGGGATTGGCGAAAATTTGCGGCTTTGCCATTTCCCATTGGATGAAACGCGCTTCATTGCTCGCCGCGGCGTCGCCGCCTCCCAGAATGGCGTTGGACAGCGTGGTCGAAGCCAATATCGTTCCAACAACCCCGATGATGCCGAAAACCGCCGCCACGGCGCTGATCGGGCCAAATAAACTGTTGGCGTGCGTCCGCGTATATCGAATGACCCAGAGCAGCGAGAAACACGCCATCCCGATGATAAACGCCATGGCGGCGCCGCGCGATCCGCAGACAAACAGGCTCAGCAGAGCGCCCGTCATCACCACCAGGCCAAGCAACCGCTCAATCAGACGGTCGCGATGCAAAACAAAATAAGCGCCGAGCGGCGCGACCATCGCCGCGAATTCGCCAAATGACAGAGGCACGGTGAAAATGGAAGAGGCGCGATACAGACCGTTTCGATAGGGACTGGAATTCACCATGCCGGCAAACGAGGGATTGGCGTCCATCATCATCGTCAACAGTCCCGAGGGAATGATATCGACCGCCACGCGCCGCCCGGCCGCGAATTCCGCAATTCCAACGCCGGCGACGATGAGCGAAGTGACCGCCACCAGTTTGAAGACAAGCAGCACATCCCTTTCATCGCGCACCACAAACATGCATCCCAGGATTGGAAAATACCAGTTCAGCAGCACTTCGAGGAACGCCGACATGGAATCCGGCACCGAGGCGGAGGTAAACAGCGAAACAAAACACATCATTGCGAAGCCCGCGACGCAAACGCCCAGCGGCTTTGCGGATAAGAATGTGGCGGACACGCCGGCGCGGGCCTTCGCCGAGCCGGACACAACAATCAGCAGCAGGAGCACCATCCAGAAAATCGCCAGCCTTCGGATTGAAATCCAGGGAAGCCCTGGAACCTGAACCGCGTAATAGCCGGGCACGCAGATTACGACGACGACCATCGCCAGAAACGCGGTGCGAAGCGATTTGAGCGGCACACGCCGCATCTCCGGCATGGCCCAGAAAAGCACGGCGCCCAACAGTCCGGTAAACCCGATCGCGGCCATGGGCGGCAGGATTACGGTCATAATGCCAATAAACAGGCCAAGAAACGATATGGCGGCGGACCACGAAAGCAGCCGGATCGTTTGCGCCGACACGCGCGCCAGCGCTGGAAAGGTGGGGCGAAGCGAGATTGCCGCGCTCAGGTCCCATAAGCGCATTGCTTTTCTGGTAAACGACATTTTCAACTCTCGTTGTGGAACCACCCGTCGCCGTGCGGTTGGCAAACCAGATGCCGCTTTCACGTTGGTCACGGATTCGCCGAAGGTCCGCCGGTTCGAGGAACGCCAAGCCGCCTCAGCGTCCTCAAAGAGGACAAAACCTTCAGACCGAGTCTGACAAAGTCGAACGCCAGCGCCAATGGTAACCCCACCAGCGGTGGATATCCAAATCCGATTTTGCGAAACGCATTGGACAAGGCGGTCCGCGGCCGCGTCCAATAATTCGCGCATGGGTTCGCGTCCGACGGCGCCAGCGAGGCCGCCGTCAGCGTATAGGGAGACAGATCCAGATAGAGACCTTCAACTTTGCGGCGCAGATTTCCCGCCGCCAATTCTTTTTCCACCAGCCAAGGCTTGACCCCCTGCGAATGAATAAAGATCGGCATGCCGCGAATGACGCACCGGCATCGTTCCGCGACGGTAAAACCGTAGGGTCCAAAATACTGAATGATGTCCCGCCCTCTTTCCAGGATTTTCACGGGAAGGTTCGCAAACGGACCGCCGCACATCAACGCGGTCAAAACATCCTGGTCGCCAAGCATGTGAACCGGGCGCTGATTCCAGGGCAGCGCCTGCGCGGCGCGGTACTCCGGGGATTCCAGCAGTTCCTTCCATCGCTCCAGCAGTAAAACATGCGCTTTCGTAACGCGCAGCACCGCCGAATTGAGCGTGAACGGAAAGCCGCGCTTGACGTCAAAGCCCCAGAGCCGCGCGCGCAGGCCTTCGGAATCGTCGCGCTTGCCCCAGAGCGCTTCCTCCGTTGCGACGACAACGTCGGCGTTGAGGCCCAGAAAGGCGGCGCGCAAGTCTTGCGTAACCACAATGTCCGAATCGATCCAGACGACTTCGTCAAAACCATCCGCGAGCATCCGCAACAAGGCGTGCGGTTTTGTGTTCCAGCCATAGACGCCCGTCAAAGGGACCGTCCGGATATTCACATTCTCGGGCGCAAATTTTCGCGCCCAATCGACAAAGTCCGAATCCGCGGCGGGGTAGAAAACGCAAACGTCGAGGGCGGCGCAGTGCAACCGCAAGCTGCTCAGCAAGAGCCGCAGACCAGGTTCGCAAGACTTTCGATCCTCGGCGACGCAGACCGCGAACCGTGGCGCCTGAACCGGACTCATTGAACAGGCGCTCCATGCGCGGGAATGGACCAAAACCGCAAGTCTGGAAGCACTCAACAATTTCACGGCGCAAAGCGGACTTTACAGCTCGCGTTTACGCGCCGATACCCTTGTCAATTCTATGGAACAGTCAAGCGCTCGGCAATCAAATTGTCCAAGGCAAAATATCCAGGGCGGCGGCGCGGCCCGCGTTATCGCGTTCAGTTTTGGAAACCCCGCCTTTATTCGCAATACGAATTGGAGTTTGCGGCGGGCTTGTGACAGGATCATCGCGGAGCGCGATCAGGTTGAACTGCGGCAATGGCGAAATGATACGAATTTTCCACAGGATGACGATCAGCGTGATCAGGCTGATGCCGCCGTCAATGGCAATTTTCGCATTCCGGATTTTGAACAAAATCACGAAATGGATGGGCGCGGAATATCGCGCCGAAACATATTTCAAGGCCAGGTTGTTCTGCAATCCCGGCGATTCCCTGCAAATGATGATTCTGCACTTTGGCGTTTGGGAGCCGAATATATCGCATGTCATCGAGCAAAATCTGGCGCCGGGCGACGTCTTTGTCGATGTCGGCGCAAATATTGGTTACGACACCCTGCTCGCGTCGTCGTTGGTTGGACCAACCGGCAAGGTCGTGGCGATTGAAGCCTCGCCCGGCACGTTTTCTTTGCTGACGCGCAATCTGGCGCTTAACAAGGCCGGCAATGTCAGGCCTGTGAACGCCGCGGTGTCCGACCAACGCGGGAAACTGAATCTCTATTCCGTTTCCCAGTACAATATTGGCGCCGTTACAACGCTCGCTTCGCGCGGGGGAAAGTTGGAGGTCGCCATCGACGCGCTGCCTCTCGATGAGATATTGACCCGAGAAGAAATTTCATCCGTGCGGCTGATCAAAATGGATGTTGAAGGCGCGGAGGCGCTCATACTGCAAAATATTCTGGACCGCATTTCAATGTATCCCCCCAGTATGGATATCATTGTGGAAGTGAGCCCGGACGACGGCGAAACCGTTTTGAGCATGATCTTCGACCGCTTCAGGTCGTACGGCTTTTCCGCATACGAAATCGCCAACCCCTACGATTTGGACTCCTATCTCAAATGGAAGGCCCCGGCTCCTCCCGCGAAGATAGACAGGCTGCCCCCTCGTCAAGCCGACATCTTGTTCACGCGAAAAGCGCTGGCTCACTAGCCGCGCGCCCGCCGCCGCTCAAGGCCTGGCGACAAAAGCCGCGATATCCGCCGCGGGCACGAAATACTTGGCCACGTCGCGCAGTTCCCGCACCGGTCCCTTCGCCGCCGGGTCCGGCGTCTGAATCTTCCGGCTCATGATTCCCATCAGACACTGGCTCTGGGCGTCGAACACGCCGGAGCCGGAATTCCCGGTCGTCGCGACATCCGCAATAACAGTGGGAAATCGACGGCGGGTGTCGGGAGCAAGCAGCGCGGGAGACTTGATCGTCGAATGGACGACGGCCTCGGGGATGGCGACGACGACGTCCTGGCCGATCTTCGGCGGCGTCTGACACAACGTCAGCAGACGCAGTCCCAGGCGCGCCGGCAGGCGACGTTCATCGATGGAAACAAGCGTCAAATCCACTGTCTCGAAATCGCCCTGCCGGACGATTCGCGCCGGCAGCTCTTCGCCGGCGATCAACACGGAGGGCGGGCCAGCCATTGATCCCGCCAGCACATGCGCCGCGGTTAGAACCTGGCCTCGTCCGAGATATATCCCATATCCAGGCCACGATTGTTTCGGATTGCGGAACACGTTGACGGCGTAGGCGCGCAGGTTGTGGTCTTCCGCGTCCACGCGCGCCTGCGCGTCCGCGCCGCCATGTGCGGCCAGACAGCCGATCAGACTCGCGAGAAAAAGTGAAAATTTTCGTCCGACGTCACGGGCGGCGCGTATGACGATCTCCAATCAAATTGCGGGCTTCAGTCGCCGCTGCGCCCGTCATGGCAAAAAATTCCCAGCTTCTGCGTAAAAGCGCTTCCAGACGAACTGGATGCGGGTTCGTGTAAGGAAAGCGCC
Organism: Hyphomicrobiales bacterium; assembly: GCA_025363375.1. Classification (GTDB taxonomy): domain Bacteria; phylum Pseudomonadota; class Alphaproteobacteria; order Rhizobiales; family Beijerinckiaceae; genus Terripilifer. The sequence continues at coordinate 4,309 of JANYDZ010000039.1, read as the reverse complement.
GGAACGCGGGCTAAAGCCGGTGGTCGTTCACTGAAGCGACGATCAGCACCCCGATCGACCAGATCACAAGAAGGCCCATAAACGCCAGAACCGGAAAGGCGATCCTGCGTGGATATCGCGATTCCTCCGGCAATGTAGGCGGAACGAAGACGGTCAGGTAGACCCCCTGGCGATTGGCGCGCGCCTGGGCGCGGTCGAGTTCGGCCTGGGCGAGCGTATAGAGGCGTTCCGCCAGCAACCGCTGAATTTCCAGTTCCTCGAACTTGCCAAGAGTGGAGGCGATTGTCTTCCCCCCGTTGCCGGATCCGGTCAACTGGGCTTTCTGCTCGGCAATTTGCGTCTCGACCGCCTCCAGCCTGATTTTCAGCGTCCGCACCGTCGGCGCATCGGCGGACAACTGCCGGCTGGCGACAAACAATTCGCTGTCAAGCCGGCTCTTCTCGGCCAGAAGCGGAGCGAGCAACTTGACGATCCCCACCGCCGCGTCGCCCGGACTGAGGGCTCCGGTCAGGTCGCGAAAGTCGCGCAACGCGTCGAGCGCGCTCTGAACGCCCTTGAAGGCCTTGCGCACTTCCTTCTCCGCCATCATGGTGGCGTCGCGCCGGGCGCGTTCGGAAATGCGGTTCACGAGCGTTTCGCTGGCTTCCACAATCGCATTGCCCACGGCCAGGGCGTCCTCGCGTCGGAACGTCCTGAATTTCACCGTGACAATTCCCGACAGCGTATCGACGTAAGTCGTGATGATCGAGATCCAGTATTCGGTCAATTCGTCAACCACGGCGTCGCGTTTCAACCGCGCCCAGAAATCGGCTTCCGGGCGACGGAACATTTCACGCAGATCGAGCCTTGCGTTGATGTCGTCGACGGCGGCGCGGCTTTTGATGTAACTCGTCACGATAAACGCGTTCTGGGTCGCCGGCGTAAACGCAAAGTTTCCGGTTCCGTTCGCTTTGGCGTCCGTCGCCGAGGATTCAGCCTCGGCTTCCACCGAGCGCACGGCAAAGCGCATTTCCACCGCGTATTGGTCCGAAGCGAAAACGGCGAAATACAGAACGCCGGCGATCGCGGGCAAAAGCACAAACACAATAAAACTGACCAGTACGGGCGAAAACCGCGTTCGCCGTTCCTCGTACACCGCGGTCGCGCCGCCGCTGCGGGGAGCCGCGGCGCCAATGGTCTTTGTCTCGACCGCCGCGCGGGCCAGCGGCCGGGCCGACGACGCGACAATGGAACTTTGCGGCTGTTCCTCGACGCGAACGCAAACCTCCAGCGATTGGCTTTTTTCGTCCGCGTCCTGCGGTTTGCTATCCGTCATTTCACCTCGCCGATCGACCGGCGACACACTAACAAATTGCGCCTTGAGCGGCAATCCACACCGCAAATCGGGCGGATTTGAGCCGCTTTCAAAGAGCCTGTTCCACCGCGGATCTCACCGTATTGTATATTTCGATATCCTGCTCCAGCAAAAGTTCAACCTCGGGTTGCTTACGCAATTCACCCGCAAGTTCCACAGCGGCGGCAAGTTCCGGCACGGCTGGCAGGGTTCCCGACGGCAGTTCCAGAAGGTTTTCGAACTGCTCCCTGAATAAAAAGTCGCGTTCGCGAAGCCCCACAATCGCGAAAGTGGAAAGCGTCTCAAGCGCCCCGGCCAGCGCGCCCTTGGGCGGCGCGTCGTCGAGCGAATCGGCGACGAGTTGGCGCGTCAGCGGATTGGCGAATATCGCGATCACCGCCTTGGGAATGTTTTCAAAGGCGCGTTTCAACGACCTTGTGTCGGTTTCGAGAGCTTCCGCGAAATCGATGGCCGGAGAATAGGTCAACATGTCGCGCGCGCCGAGAAACTCGTCGCCAAAATTTCTGACGTATTTCAGCGTCAGGAGTCGTTCCGCCAATTCCACGTGGGGTTCTTGCAGACAGACCACCCGCTTGAGGGGATCGACGTACATTTCATAGGGTTTCAGCGCCAGACGTCCGCTGAGATAGAGCGAGTTGGCGGAGTTCAGCAGGAACACCTGGGTGGATGTCTCGCGCCCCGTCCGCTCGATGCCCTTGTGGAAAAACTGAAACCTCGGCTCCACGCTGTCGTCGAGACGCCACAGGGGGAAAAGATGGGTTTCCAGGCGGAAAATCCGCGCGGAAAGCACCTGCGAACTGTTGCGGCGGCGATAAATCAGGACGCCGCTCGCGGCGTCGCGCAATTCCAGCGAATCGTTCAGAGCCAGCCCCGGCACAGTGGTTTCATCGATCGTGAAGCCACACAAACCGGTCGCGTGACGTCCCGCCGCGACAAGCGCGGCGCGCTCCTCGTTGCAGGGAACCATCGCCAGCGTCTCGCCGTTGTCGACCACGCGCACAGTCGGCGAACCGGAAAAATCATCCGGCACAAGATAGCCCAAAATCCGGGCGCCGAGATCAGCCTCTACGTTGAACAGCATGGACCGTGAGCCGGAGTGGAAGTGCGGTTTTTCGGGGCAAAATTCCCGCCATCTCAACCCACAGGCGTTCGGTTGGAGACATCGGCGGCGACACCGGTTTTTCGGTTATTTCGGACAAAATCGGACCTGTCCGGATGGATGCCTGGTGCCCCTAGCCGGAATCGAACCAGCACTCCTTGCGGAATCCGATTTTGAGTCGGACGCGTCTACCAGTTCCGCCATAGGGGCCCTGCCAGCGAGCCGGCGGGTGCGCAGGTTGTAAACTACAGATGCCCTGAACCGTCAACCTGCCAATAAACGCCTGTTCATCGCCGGCGCGATTGCGGGGCGCTATGGCGGGCGCGGGCATACCGGCCTCGACCCGCGTGCTGAACGCGAATGCAACCCACATTCTGGCTCCGCAGATACGCATATGCTTGTATCGCTGACATCGCCATGTTATGCGCGCCTCGACCATGCGGGTCTTGCGCCCCGCACCCGGAGAGGTGGCAGAGTGGTCGATCGCGCCGCACTCGAAATGCGGAGTACGGGCAACCGTACCGGGGGTTCGAATCCCTCCCTCTCCGCCAATAATAATCAATATCATATTGAAATTGTTTGATTTTAACGATCAATAGGACTTTCGGTCCCCAAACATGCTCCGGGCCGGTGTGGACAGAGCCCACAACGGGGCGGCAATCAATCTCCCGGGATCACGGGGGCCGGCAAGAAGAAGCACGCACAGCCCGGCAAGTCGCATTCCGGGCGGGGAATGGAGGGCAAATCGTCGATTTGAAAGGTCTGCGCGCCTGCCGCCAAGGCCGCGCGGCAAGACCTTTCCGCATGCGGCGATACCCTGACGACAATCCTGAGCCCGTTCTCTTCATCATAATTTGCCAGCGCGAGGTTCCGGGCCCGGCCATGGTTCCACATGGCGCGAAGGATCAAGTCCATTGTGCGATGATGAACCCGATTTGGGCGCACGTCAGGGAACAATCGGCGCGAGACACCTTCGCGCCTTAGCTTCCGCTCCAATGCCACGGGTGGCGCGGTCGGATTTCCGGTGAGGGCCTTCGCCAGTGTCGAAAGGTCCGCGCCGGGATTGACGCCAAGGGCCAAAGCCGCCTCCCGGACGAATGGCTCAATCGCGATTTCGGCGTGCCCCATTTGATCCCGAGACAAGATCAAAACCGGGATTCCTGTTTTCCAGCCCCGCATGCTCTGCCCTTTGCCGCGCGTCGCGAGCCGGAACGCGGATCATCCACTTGCACAATCTTTATGGGCGAGCACAAGCGTCGCCCTCGGGGCGCGCCGCGTCTGCTGCCGACCAGGCCTATTTTTTCACGAATTCAACAAGCGTCGCCGGAGATGCAACAGCGCGCCGTCGAAATTCTGGATATTCTTTTGCGGTCAGCGTAAACCCGGCTACACGGAACACGAAACAGGGGAGCTAAATCGTGCGGTTGAAATCTGTCTCTGCCGCCGCCACGGCGGTCGCGCTCGCCTCGTCTGCATCCTTCGCGGGATGGGAAGTTTCGCGAAAGCCGGACAAAATGACCGGGCAAATGGGCGTGTCCATCGGCGCTGCCGGGAAGATCACTGCGGGACAATGGAAGAGCGAACCAGCTATCGTCGGTGTTGCCTGCGCCAAGAACGCGCCGTCGATTTTCGTTCTTTTTCCGCGCGTCGTCGGCTCCCAAAAAACGTCCGAAATTACCTATCGTTTTGACAATGCGCCTCAGGTCAAGACCAAGTGGGTCATGACCTCCTTCACTGAAGCGTACATTCTCGACGCGAAGCCTGTCGCTGCATTTTTGGCGGCGGCGCGCAATTCGTCACACCTGATCATTAGACTTGCGGACATAACAGCCGGACTGACCGACGCCGAATTCGAT
>JANYDZ010000020.1 GCA_025363375.1 Hyphomicrobiales bacterium | reverse complement strand
AGCCGACCATCAACACGTCGGGGGTCACCTCGGCGGCATATTCCGCAAATGCCGGACCTGTTGAAATCCGGCACGCTCGACGCCGCGACGATTACCGATCCCTTCCGGGCCATGGCGGTGAACAGCGGCGCCGGAACAATTTTTGCCGAATATGCCGCCGAGGTGACCCCCGACGTGTTGATGGTCGGCTATATGGCGACGGGCGATTACGCGCGCAAAAATCCGCAAATCGTCAAAGCGTTTCGCGAAGCGATCGACGAGGCCAACGCCTTCGCCAAATCGAACCCGGTCGAGACGAAGGAGATCGAGCAAAAATATCTCGGAATCTCCTCCAACGCGCCGACCGCCTGGGGAACGGCGGTCAAGCCGGACGATCTCGACATCTACATATCAATCGGCAAGGAATTCGGTCTGTACCGCACCGCGCTCGACCCGGCGAAGATGATCGTCAAGTAGAACCGGCGCGGCCGCGACGGCTTGTCAATTGCGCCGCCCCGCCTGGACAGCGGGAGCAGCGGCCAACGCGGCTACACTACGTCCTTGCGCGTATCCGCGTCGTTGGGCATGGCGTACCATTTGGCGTCCATGCGGCAGGGCACGCCGTTGTCGCGCAGGGTTTGCTCGTATTCGTCGCGGATGAACGGATCCTCCATCCAGTAGGGGATGGCGGTGCCGCCCTGATTCACGTCGATGGCGGTGTAATCGGTGTGCTTCTGTCCGGGCGCGCCGGGGTCACGGCCCGGGTTATGCGGGCCGAACCACGCCGTCAAACGGAAATCGTCCTTCGAGACGGAGAAATGCTGGTGATACCAGCGCGCCCCGCCCGGCGCCGCCGTGACAAGCCCGACTGGCTCGTAGTCGAGGCGGTTGACCTGATCGGCCATGCCGTTCGCCCACGGCTGTTCGCCGCAACGCTCGGGCCACGAATAAGTATAGCCCTTGCCTTTCAGGCAGATCAGGATCGCCGCCGACGTATGCGCGTGGCCCTTGGAATAGCGGCCGTTCTCGTGTTGGCCGATCCAGAAATAGAAGCTGTTGTTGGTCATCAAAGGCTCGACGCGGCGATAGCCGACGGAGCGCCGGTTATCCAGCGGCAACTCGCAATTGATGACGTCCGGGATGAAGTTGGTTTTCCGCATGGCGAGGCCGCGCACGGGATCGGGTTCGATATCGTCCTTCGGCTTGAAGAAGTCCTCGGCGCCTGAGAAACGGTCCTTGAACACGAAGGGATTGTTGAACACCGCATCCGTGCTCTGCAGGGCGTTGAGAACGACCGGCGCCGTCGTGCCGCCCAGCAGCAGGGCGCCGCCCGACGTGGCGTTCACATGGCGGTGCAGGGCGTTCATGGGAATCGAGAACATCGAGCCCTTCTGCCATTCGAAGACGTGCTTCCTGGCGTCGCCTTCCTGCCAGACTTCCGTCGAGCCGCGGCCCTCCACCACGAGGAAAATCTCCTCGTACATGTGCTTTTCGACGTTGAGCGCGCCGCCTGGAGGAATCTCCACGACATAGCAGCCCCATTTGGTTTCCGTGCCATAGAGTTGGATGAAATGGCCCTTGCCGCCGGTGCGCTTCCACGGGAACAGCGGCAGGTTCTGCACCTTGGAAATGCCGATGCCGCGAAACACCGGAATCCCCTCGGCCTCCATCCACGCGTCATAGGGGGTGGGCTGCTTCTTGAATTCGCCGAAGCCGGCTTTCTTCAGTCCGCCCGGCTCGTGCCAGTGGGTCACGTCCTTGTCGTCTTTTCCGTCGTGCGGCATGGGGTTTCTCCAGAAAGGGTATGAAGGCTAGATCGGCCAAAGGCGCGGGGCTGTCAATGCGCGGCCCGACCGCGCCCCGGCCGCCTTACATTCGATTCGGCACGCCCCTGGACTTCAGCGTCTCAAGCCAATCGCGGCGCAGCTCCGGCGCCTCGTCCGCATAAGCGACCTCGGCGTTGCCCGAGGCGTAGACATTCGTATCGCCATAAGCGCGCCTGCGCGGCCGCAGAATGGGATAATTGATGGTGCCGAACTCGACCCGCAGCAAGCGCGCCGGAGCGGCGCCGACATTGAAATGCTGATGGAAGGCAAGGGCGGCGGGCGCGAAGGCGATGCCGTGCTTCCAGTCGACGCGGGCGCTCGGTTCTTCCGGGTCCGACCGGGACAGGGTCATGCCCTGGCCGGCAAGGCCGATGAGCAGCGAGCCGTAGATCTGACGGCGCGCCTGGCCATAGGTTCCCTCCGCAAGTTCGAGAACATCCGCGCCGATCGAACCTTCCGCGAGCGCGAGCGGCGCGACGCGCTCGTGCGCCCAGGTTCCCGCGCCCACGGGAACGGCGGCGAGATCAGTCACGAGATCGCCCGCGCCGCGCTCGGCGAAGGCGGCGGGATTTTCGAACAGGAATTTTTCGTTGCGGTAGAGATTCATCAGATAGCGAAGATCGTTCACGCAGACGACGCGCGCGAGCCCGCCGGACGCGGAGCGGTGACGATAGCTCGCGTTCATCGGCGCGGAAAAGAGGCTGCCCGGCTTCCATGCGACGACGCGCTTGCCGCCGGCGCCTAAATCAATTTCAGTCTCGCCCTCGCCGGAAATCACGAAGCAGACTTCCTCATAGAGATGACGTTGCGGCGCGGACCATTGGCCGGACGCGGGCTCCATCAGAAACAACCCAAGAAAATCGCAATGGCCGTTCAACCGGCAGATGGCGCCGTTCAAGCCGAAGCGCGCCCATGGCCTTGTCGCGAGCGTCGCGAGATCGAGCGCGTCGCCCGAATGCACGGGAACGCCTTCGCCGCGCTCCCAGTCTTCGTAGGTATCGACAAGATATTTGCCGGCGGGCGCTTCAAAGGTTTCTTCGGCTTGCGCGCTCACGCGGGCCTCCCGGTGAATCGGGTCTCGTCGATGAACTTGCCCATGCCGGAGGCGACGCCCTGTCCGGCTATTTCCTTCAGCCACAGCTGGTGAATGCGCGGATCCTGATCCTCGTATTCCATCTGCGCGCCGCCCATCTTGACGCTGCGGTCGACGCCGTAGTCCCAGATGTCGCGCTTCATCTTCAGCAGGGGATGGCGGACCGAGCCGATCTGCAGGGCGAGATAGCGCGACGGGCGGTTTGCAATGTTGAAATGCTGGTGGAACATGGAATCAGGCGGGCAATAGACGCAGCCGTGCTCCCAATCCACCCGCGTGAAATCCTCGTCGTCCCCGCGCCACAACAGCGAATAGCCGAGGCCCGTCACCGCGAAGACGCAGACGCCGTCCATGTGACGATGGCCCTTTTTGTAAGTGCCCACCGGCATTTCGGATTGATGCGCGCCAATGGTCGTGTCGCTCAGTACGAACCGCAGCATGGAGCCGCCGGCGCCGCGCGCCGCCCAGGCCTTCAATTCGAACGCCGAGAGATCGGGAACGAAATTCGTTTCCCATTGATGGCGGCCGGGGCGGACGCCTATAAACTCGCCCTCGCCGGCGAAATATTTTTCCGCCCCCATGCGCTCGGGAAAGCCGACCGGGCAATTGAAGATGAAATCTTCGTTGCGAAAGCGGTTGAGCGTGAACACCATGTTGTTGGCCGAGGCGAAACGCGCCGGCTCGCGGCCGGAGGCGTTGAAATGCTGGTGCGCGGCGTTGAGCGGGATCGAGAACAGCGACTTTGGCCCCCATTCGAATGCAAGCTTTTTGCCGTCTTGCGTCGTCACCACCGTCGAACCTGAACCGGAGATGACGTAGACGACTTCCTCGTAGACATGGCGGATCAGCGCCGACTTGCCGCCGGGCGGCAGTTCGAAGGCGAAGATCGAAATGAAATCGTCGCGGCCTTTCAAATGGCAGAGCGCGCCGTTCATGCCGAAGCGGTCCCAGCGCGCGACGGGAACCTTGCGGATGTCGATGCCGAAATCGTCGACGATGGGCACGCCCTGCGCGCGCGCCCATTCCATGTAGGTGTCGCGGGGGAGGAGTTTGGCGGCGCTTTCCATGCTCACGCCACCTTCGGCGGCAAGGTCTCCAGTTCCTTCTCGTAGACCTCGTCCATGTTCGGCGTCAGCGCGTGCCGGGCCAGCGCCTGCGCGTACATGCGGCGCAATTCCGGCGTCTCGTCGGCGTAGTCGATCTGGTTGCCGCCCTGACGCCGGCTGATCCACGACATCGGCACGCCCTGCGCGTTGCGCGGCGAGGAGTGCTTGAAGGCGAGGTAGCGCGCCGGCGTCGGCCCGGTGTTGAAATGCTGGTGGAAAAAGGCGTTGGGCGGCACGATGAGCGTGCCGGGCTGCCAGTCGTAGCGCGTTGGCTCGTCGCCCTCGGGCCACATCAGCGAATAGCCCTCGCCGGCGAGCAGGATCACATGGGCGCCGGGACCGTGGGCGTGGCCCTTCTTGTAGGTTCCCACGGGAAACTGGGAGATATGGCTCGCCATCGAGCCGCGCGCCATGTTGAAGCGGATGTGGCCGCCGCCGGCGCCGCGCTCTTTCGCGGTGATGAGCGGCAGATTGACCGCGTCCGGCACAAAGTTGGTGGTGAGGAGAAAACCCTTCTGTTCGCCCTTGGCGGCGAAGTAATCGGGCTCGCCGTTGAAGCGTTGCTTGAAGTCATAGGCGGTGTTGAAAACAAAATCGCGGTCGCCGTAGAGGTTAAGCACCGACGGCAGGAAGGTGACGCCGACGTAGCGCGCGGGCTGCTGGCCCGAACCATTGTAATGCTGGTGCCAGCAGTTGAGCGGGATCGCGAAAATGGCGCCGGCCTTCCATTCGAAGGTCATGCGGTCGCCCTTGTCGTTCCACACGGTGGTGGAGCCGCGGCCGTCGAGGATCAGCACCATCTCTTCATAGAGCTGGCGTTGCGGATTGAGCTTGCCGCCCGGCGCGATCTCGCAGACATAGCAATCGTTGGAGGTCCGCGAGGCGTCGTGATTGATGTAGACGCCCCTCGCGCCGCGGCGCGCCCACGGCTTCAACTCGACATGGCGCAGGTTCGGCACGTAATTGGCGGGGATGATGTCGAGGCCTTCGTCGCGCACAAAGGCGAGATAGGGCGTGTCTTTTTCAGTGGCGAATTTTTGGGCGAGATCGTCGCCGACGATTGCGGTCCTGGCCATGCATGACTCCGATGAAATTCCGATGGGCGCCGGGCAGGGCGCCCCCTTCTCCCGCGCGCGGGAGAAGGGGTTTACGGCTCTCACGCCACTTTCGGCGGCAGGGTCGCGAGTTCGTCCTGATAGGCCTGTTCCATTTTTGTGGTGAGGCCAACCTTGCCGAGCTCTTCCTTGAACATGCTCTGGATCTTCGGCATTTCGTCGGCGTAGTCGATCTGGTCGCCGCCGATGCGCCGGCTGA
>JANYDZ010000015.1 GCA_025363375.1 Hyphomicrobiales bacterium | reverse complement strand
GAACACCGGCGCATAGGGCGGCTGCGCCAACGCGGCCTGCGACAGCGAGATTTTCACGACAATAAGAAAAGGCGCGAGGAAAAACAGCGCCAGCCACAAAAATGGAACCGCCAGCGTCAATCGCCGCGCAAGGGAATGGCGCGGGCGCGCGTTCATTGCGAAAGAACCCGGCAGGCTTGCGCGCTCACCGCCGCGCTGACGCGCGCGCCGCGCGCCAGCGCCAGACGCGCGGCCTCCGCTTGCGACAATTTTGCGCGCAATATCAGCCCGCCAGCGAGGCGCAACCGCACGAGGCTTGTCTCGCCGCGAAACGCGATATCGGCGACTTCGCCGATCATCGCGTTTTCGACGCCGCAACCGCCACCCGACAGCACAACGGCTTCCGGCCGCACGGCGAGCGTGACTTTGGCGCCCGGCTTCATGTTTGGGCCGACGGCGATGCGAAGCAGCGCGCTTTTGTCCGCGTCGAGACGCAACCAGCTTTCGCCCTCGCCCGCGGTCTCGACAACGGCTTCGAGCAGATTGATTTCACCGATGAACCCCGCGACAAAACGGTTTGCCGGCATGTGGTAAATCTCGCGCGGCGCGCCGATCTGCTCGAACTTTCCCGCGCGCATGACCGCGATCCGGCCCGCCATCGCCATGGCTTCGTTCTGGTCGTGCGTCACCAGCACGAAACCTGTTCCCAATTCGCGCTGGATCTGCATCAGTTCGAACTGCGTCTCCTCGCGCAACTTTCGGTCCAGCGCCGCAAGGGGTTCGTCCAGCAGCAACAACCGTGGGCGCCGCGCAAGGGCGCGCGCCAGCGCGACGCGTTGACGCTGACCGCCGGAAAGCTGATCCGGCCTGCGCCCGCCAAAGCCTTCGAGCTGGACGAGGCGCAGCATTTCCGCGACCCGGGCGGCGATCCCGGACTTTCCCATGCCCGCCTGCGCCAGCCCGAACGCGATATTGCGCTCCACGCTCATGTGCGGGAACAGGGCGTAGGACTGGAACATCATGTTGACGGGCCGCTCCCAGGGCGGCGCGTTCGTCATGTCCTTGCCCGCGATCAGGATGCGCCCGGTCTGCGGCCTTTCAAAGCCGGCGACCAGCCGCATCAACGTCGTTTTTCCGCACCCCGACGGGCCGAGCAGCGCGAAAAATTCCCCCTCGGCAATGGAAAGACTCACATTGTCGACGGCCATTGTCGCGCCAAATCGCCTGGTGACCCCGTCGATTTCAATCAATGCGGACATGCGAACGGCGCAACGCGCCTTAGTCCCCTTCCCGCATGGCCTGCGCGATCCGCGCCTGCAGCGTTTGCGGCTTGAGCAGAATCAGGCCGCCGCGCGTTTTCTCCAGCAACCCCTCCGAAGACATCGTCGTCAATTCGCGTGTGATCTGTTCGCGCCGGCAGCCGATCCGCGCCGCCATAACGTGATGGAACGGCGGCGGGCTAACGATGCGTTGACCGGCGTGGCCGTTGCGAGGGCCCGACAGCCGCAGCAATTCGGAATAGAGCCTGTGCTTGAGATCGAAGATTGAATGTTCGGCGAGCCGCGCATCCAGTTCGCGCACGCGCGACGTGAGAAGGCGCAGCACCTTGTCGCAGCATGAGCGCGAGGTGAAGAGGATCTCCCGAAACACAGACGAAGGCATGATGCAGAGGTCGGCGCGGGTCAGCGCGGTCACATTGGCCGTGCGTTTGGCGCCGTCGATGCCCGCCAGTTCGCCGAAATATTGTCCGGCCTTGGTCTCCGCCAGAATGATCTCCTTGCCGGACGCCGTGCGGATGAGAACACGCACTTCGCCCGTCAGAATGAAATAGACGTCGGAACTGTCGTCTTCGTAGTCGATGATGATTTCGCCATCGTCATAACGTTTCCAGGTGCAGCGGCGATCGAACTTCGTGAAATCCACGTCGCCCGCGTCCTTGAAAAATGGAATTTGCGCCAAGGTTTGCATAGATTTCATCCCTGCCGACCCGTTGCAGGCGGCGTCCACGCCCCGATGATCCGGTAATGCGCGATTTTTCGCAAGCAGGTATTTCAAGCGGGTATTTTTAGTCAGCCCGCGCCGCGCCGCGCGGCTGTCAGCGTGTTCGACATGAGCGTGGCAATGGTCATCGGGCCCACGCCGCCGGGCACCGGCGTGATCGCCGCGGCGCGCGCCGCCGCCGCTGTATAATCAACATCGCCGTCGAGGCGCGTTTGCGGCCGTCCCGTGGCGTCGACGCCCTGCCCCGGCACGCGGTTGATGCCGACATCGACGACGATGGCGCCGGGTTTGATCCAGGCGCCGGCGATCATTTGCGGCCGCCCGACGGCCGCCACGAGGATATCCGCGCGCGCGACGGTCGACGCGAGATCGGCGGTGCGCGAATGGGCGATGGTGACCGTGCAGTTTTCCGCGAGCAGCAATTGCGCCATCGGCTTGCCGACGATGTTGGACCGGCCAACTACCACGGCTTCCTTGCCCGCGAGATCAACGCCCAGCGACCTGGCGGCGCGGCGCAGCAGGAACATGGAGCCTGCCGGCGTACATGGAACGAGCGCGCGAGCGATGTCGCCGATCGCGAGCAGTCCCGCATTGACGGGATGAAATCCATCCACGTCCTTGGCCGGCGAAATCGTCTCGAGGACGCGGGTGGAGTTGATTCCGGCCGGCAGCGGCAATTGCACAAGAATTCCGTGAATCAGCGGATCGGCATTGAGGCTTTCCACCAGCGCCACAAGGTCCGCCTCGTTAGTTGTCGCCGGCAAATTGTGCTGCACAGAATGAAAGCCGCACGTCTCCGCCGCCTTGCCCTTGGATTTGACATAGACACGACTTGCCGGATCTTCCCCGACGAGCACGACCGCGAGGCCGGGACGCACACCGGCGGCGATCAATGCCGCAGCGGAAGCCGCGACTTTCTGCAAAAGACTTTGCGCGATGGATTTGCCATCGATGATCAGGGCGTTTTGATCGGGGGACCGAATCAGTCCTTCGTCGGTTTTCATATGCAATTTGTCCGCCGCCAATCCGCAAAACGGCATCTTCTGTCAGAAGCCGGCGCGTTTGCCAAGCAGCCTGGTTCGTTCAAAGTTAGGATATATTTACGCTTTTTTGGCACCTTCCTTTTGGGAAC
>JANYDZ010000294.1 GCA_025363375.1 Hyphomicrobiales bacterium | reverse complement strand
GGCGTCGCGGCGTCGGCGCTTGCGCCGATTTCCGGGCGTCCGTTTCAAGAATCATCACGCAACCGTGATTGCGCGGTTCGTGCAAGTCCACTTACAATAGGCCATCGGGGTTCCCGTTATCCAAAACAAAGGGCAGGAAATATGACGTTTCGCACTACTCAACTTGCGGCGATCGCGGTTGCCGCGTTTGCGTTGGGATCCGCGGCGCAAGCGCAGACCGCCGAGCCCATGACATTCTTCATCTCCAGCGTGGGGACCGGCAAAGGCGCCGACCTTGGCGGACTGGCGGGCGCGGACGCCCTGTGCCAGCGCCTCGCGACAGAAGCGGGCAAGGGCGGCAATTTTACATGGCGCGCCTATCTTTCGACGAGTTCCTTCGGCGGCGGCGCAATCGTCGACGCGCGCGACCGAATTGGCAATGGGCCCTGGCATAATTTCAAGGGCGAGTTGATCGCGCGCGATGTCGATCAGTTGCACGGCAAGCGCAACGGGCTGACCAAGCAGACCGCGCTGACCGAAAAAGGAACACCGGTCAACGGGCGCGGCGATACGCCGAACGCGCACGACATTCTCACGGGATCGCGCCCCGACGGCACGGCGATGCTCGGCAATTCCGACTCGACGTGCAAAAACTGGACAAGCAGCGCCGACGAGGGGTCTGCGATGGTTGGACATCACGACAGAATTGGCCTCAATCCCGATCCGCCCATGCTGTCGTGGAATTCATCGCATCCATCCGCGGGTTGCAGCCAGCCTAAACTGATCAGCACGGGCGGAGCCGGTCAGCTTTATTGTTTCGCGGCGCGGTAGTCGCCGAGCGCCGAATGAAGCCGCCGCGAACCGGCCAGCGTCGGCTCGCGGCTCCGGTCAGAGCGTCTCGTCGCGGCGAATCGCGTATTTTTCCATTCGATAGCGCAATGTGTCGCGGGAAACGCCGAGGTTTCGCGCCGCCAACGTCACGTTGCCATTGACCTTGCGCAAGGCGCCCGCGATCAACTCGCGCTCGACTTCGTTAAGCGTTCCGCCCTGGATGGGCGCGGCGTTGGCGGGTTGGGCGATTGCGGGCGCTTCGCGCAAGCTGAGATCGGCCGCGTGAACCCATTGTCCGACCGCGAGCAAACACGCCTGCTGCGCGATATTGCGCAGTTCGCGGACGTTGCCGGGCCACGAATGGGCGAGCAAGGCCGCTCTTGCGTCATCGGCCAGCTGCAGGCCGTTCCGGCCGTAGCGGGCGCAAAATTGCGTCATGAAAGCGTTCGCAAGAAGCAGGATGTCCTCGCCGCGACGACGCAGCGGCGGCGCGTTGACGACCAGCGTGTTGAGGCGATAGTAAAGATCGCTGCGAAATTCGCCTTGACGAATCTTGTCCTCCAGCGACGCGTTCGTCGCGGCGACGACGCGGACATCGACGGCCCTGTCGCGCACGCCGCCCACGGGACGAATGGTCCGCTCCTCAAGCGCGCGCAAGAGCTTGGCCTGCGTCTGGAGGGGCAGTTCGCCCACTTCGTCCAGGAACAGCGTTCCGCCGTCGGCCGCCTGAAACAATCCAACCTTGCGTTCGCGCGCGTCGGTGAAGGCGCCGCGTTCATGTCCGAACAATTCCGATTCGACGAGTTGTTCGGGCAACGCCGCGCAATTGACCTCGACAAAGGGCTTCGCGCGACGCGCGCCGTCGAAATGCAGCGCGCGCGCGATCAATTCCTTGCCCGTTCCGGTTTCCCCGAGAATCAACAGGGGCGGCCGCTCCGGGGCGTCGGGATTGGCGCGCTCGACGTCCAGAATTCGGGCCAGCCGCTCCTTCAACGAAGTTATGGCGGGCGAGTTTCCCAATATTAATTCGACGCCGCTGCGGTTTTCCTCCTTGGCCTGGAAGTAGGAAAGGGAATTCTCCATCTGCGTCTGGGCGACCAGCTTGTCGAGGAGCGCGGCGATTTCGTCGAGGCCTACAGGCTTGACGAGATAGTCGTCGGCTCCGCATTTCATCGCCTCGACCGCCATCTCGACTTTTCCATGCGCCGTCATCATCACCAGCTTCGTGCCGCGGTCGCTGGCCCGGATTTTCCGAATGATGTCCATGCCCAGGCCATCCGGCAGATTTTGATCGATCAGGACCGCGTCCGGATGGATTTCCTCGTAGAGCGTCATCGCCGCCCGCACCGTGTCCGCGCAAGCCGCCTCGTAGCCGCGCCGCTCGAGAAATATCTTGATGTTGCGCGCGAGCAGCGCCTCGTCCTCGACGATCAAAACCAGCGAGGTCATTGGCTCATGCTTTCCCGAGGATGATGGATACCGTGGTGCCGACTTCCGGGGAACTGACGATCGAGACGGCGCCGCCCCACCTTTCAACAACGCCTTTCGCAAGGGCCAGTCCAAGTCCCAGCCCTTGCGATTTTGTCGTAAAATAGGATTCCGTCACCTGTCCGATCACCGCGGCCGGTATGCCCGAGCCGTTGTCCGATATTTCAGTGACGACATGTTTCCCGGCGGCGTCGTGCGACACGTTGACTTCCAGCGCGCCGCGCGTCGGCATGGCTTCGATGGCGTTGTTGACGACGCTGGTCAGGGCATGTTCGAACAAAATGGGATCAACCAGCACCTGCGACGCCGCGCCGCGTCGATCCGAGGCGGCCACGGTCACGTTGTTTCTCCGCAACGCGGCTTCCCGCTTGCCAAGCACGATGTCGACGATCGACATGGGATCGACGCGCCGCAGTTGGGACTTGTCCGACCGCGCATAGTTGAGCAGGTCGCGCACATAATCGTTCATGCGGTCGACTTCGTTGATGATGTCGTCGGCGACGGAGGCCGCATCCCGGGGAATTGCGCCGCGCCAAAGCTCCGCCGACGACCGGATGGCCGCCATGGGATTGCGCAGGCTGTGGGCGACGGCTCCCGCAAGTTCGCCCACCAGCGCCGCCGATTGCATGTCGCGCATCTGGACCTGCTGGCTTTCGATGATGCGCGCGCCGCGTTGGACGATCCAGTACAGGGTCGTGTAGGCCAGAATCGCCGCGGCCAGTCCCGTCAACCAGATGATTGTTTTTCCCTGCGCGATCGTTTTGTTGAGTTCGGTCGGGAATTTATAGACTTCGACAACGCCGACAACCCGGCGCTCGGAATCGTTCGAACGCATGGGCAAATAACCTTCTATGAAGAGGCCCTTCGCGCCGAAGGCGAGATATTCGTCCTTGTGATGCTCAAGCGAGTTGATTTCGGTGATTCGTTCGCCCTTCAGAGCGGTGTCGAGGTCTTCATTGTCGGCGAAGGATTTTCCGATCAATTGTTCTTCCGAAGACCAGAGGACCACGCTTTTGGCGGAATAGACGTTCACGCGCATGATGCCCGGCATACTGACGATTTGCTGCACGAACTTCAGCAAATCCGGACTTTGCGGACGCGCGAGCGGTTCGGCCTCGAACAGGCTGGCGCCTTCGCTGTCGGCAATGCCTTGCAGGAACTCCTGCGAAACCTCGCTCTCGCGTTCAAGCAAACTATGCGTGAGGAAATCGCTGAGCCACCACGCCGATCCAATCCAGATCAAACCGATGATCCCAAAGCCGGCCAACGCAAACCACAAGCGGATATTGAACGGACGTTGCATCGAAATTGCCTTGTCCATCACTGAAGTTGGCCGCCGGGGACCGCATGCCGCCATAGCAAACGATTTCATCGCCCGATAGGTCGATCTTACGCGCGCGTGAACGTGGCCGCCAGCGTGGGTCATCGCAGCGATCGAACCGGCGGACCGCAGATCAGGCGGCGGGAAGCATACATGTCGGCTACCGGCGGGAATGAGACCATTAATTTCTTTTTGAAGCATGGGCTGTGCCACCTGAAGCGCAGCTTGATCGCGTGGTTCTCCAATCAAGCGTGCGCGGCGATTTGCCAACGATATTTTCGGCGCGTCCGTTGGCGCTCGGCTTGTCCGGTTGATTCCGGGCCGCGCCCGCCGCCCATCGAGCGGTCGCGCGGCTCATTGGGTGGGGGATTTCACCCTATTGGTGCGGCATATCCCCACGAATGTCCGGATCTGTTTCAAAACAGTTTTACGCCGATGCTGGAATCGTTGGACGAACGGGCGACCGCGGCGTTGCTTCGCATTCTTGCCGGTCGATGGCGCACGACTTGCCTTGGTTTTTCCAGCCAAAGCAATTTTGCGGCCAAGTTGGAGCCTGAGCTCGATGACAATTATTTCAGTCGCTGCCGCTCCCGGAACGGCCGGTTCGAACGGTTCTGCGCCCGGGGCGTCTGGCGCGTCCGGCGGGGCGGGCGGGGATGCCCTGCCTGTGGCTTTGACGGGAGCGGGCCCCGACAACGAGCTTTCGGCGACTGGCGGGGCGGGCGGTTCGGGGGGCAATGGGGCGGATAATCTGGCTGGCGCGGGTGGCGCGGCGGGCGCTGGCGGGGCGGGCGGTCGGGCTGCAGCCTCGGCGTCGGCGCTGGGCGCGGCTGGCCTGATCACGACCGTTGCGAGCGCGAATGGCGGCGCGGGCGGGGCGGCGGGCACGCCGGGCAATTTGGGGCAGGCGAGCCAGGGCGCCGGGGCGAATGGCGGCGCCGGCGGCGCGGCTTCATCCTCGTCTTCGGCGAGCGCGACCAGCGCCGTCAGCACGGCAAATGCGACGGGCGTTGCGAGCGGCGGCGCGGGCGGCGCGGGCTTTGGCGCGGGCCATGCGGGCGGCGTGGGCGGCGTGGCGTCGATCGGCCTTGTTTCGGCGAGCGGCGGCAGCACCGCGGTTGCTTCGGCGAGCGCGACCGGCGGGGCAGGTGGCGCGGGCCTATCCGGCGCCGATGGCGGCGCCGGCGCTTCAACGACGCTTAACAACGCGGCGATCGCGACGACGACGAGCAAGCCGCAGCAGAACGCCGCGCAGGTCAACGCAAGCCAAAGTTCCGTCGGCGGCGCGGGCGGAGCCAGCACTGGCGGCATCGCCGGAGCTGCGGGCGCGGCCACTTCAAATCTGAGTTTTGACAACAGTATCAACGCCGCCACGGCGCGGTTCGTGACGGGCTCCAGCACCGCTGTTGGCGGGGCTGGCGGCGCGGGCGCGAGCGCAACGAATGGCGCGAGCGGTGGAGCGGCGGCGGCTCAGGCGAATGTCGTGGGGGCGCATCCGGTTACCGTGAACGCGAACGCGACCGGCGGAGCTGGCGGCGCGACCTCGGGCACGGGCGTGGGTGGAACCGGCGGAACCGCGCAAGCGGTCGCGATTGCGACCTCGCTTGGAGATGAGACGGTTGTGGCAAATGCAAGCGCGACTGGCGGCGTGGGCGGCGCGGCCTCCGGCAGTTCCAGCGGCGGAGCGGGCGGGTCGGTCTCCGGCACAAGCGCCTCGGCGCTGGACCCGACGGGTCCGACGCATCAGGCCAACGCTACGGCGATCGCCGTGGGCGGGGCGGGCGGGACCGGCACCGGCGCGGGCCATGTGGGCGGCGCGGGCGGCGTGGCGAGCGGAACCACGGCCAACGCGGTTGATGGGATCGCGGTGGCGTTTGCGTCACAGACCGGCGGCGCGGGCGGGCAGGGCAATTCCGGCGCCGACGGCGGCGCAGGCGCGTCGAGCAGCCTCACGGACGCGGTCTCGGGGCAGGTCGGCAGCCTCGGCGGCAGCTCGGTCAGCTTCACCCAGATCGCCACCGGCGGCGCGGGCGGCTTCAGCGCCAGCGGGGTCGCGGGCGCGGCGGGAACTGGAACTTCTTCGCTGACCTTCAACACGCCCGTCCTTGGCGGCGTTGGCGGCAGCAGCCAGGCATTCGGCGGCGCGGGCGGCGGCGCCGGCGCCGGCCTTGGGGCCACCGGCGGACTTGCTACGGCTTCAGCCAATATAGCAGCGGGATCCGCGTCGGCGATCGCCGGTGGCGGTGCCGGCGGCCAGGGTTCCGGCGGTGGCGGCGCGGGTGGCGCGGCGATTGTTGCAAATGTAACAGCGGTTGCCGCCTCGGGCTCCGCTGCCGGCGGGACCGGTGGCGCGGCGACTGGCGCGGGCTTTGGCGGAACGGGCGGCGCGGCCACGGTGGTTGCCGTGAACGGCGTAAGCTCGGCTGCGGGTTCCGCTACGGGCGGGACCGGTGGAGCCGCTGCAATTTCGACCTCGGGCGGCGTGGGCGGCATCGCCACAATCGCCACGGGAGCGATCACGGCAACAGGCGCTTCGGTCGCGGCATCAGCGACGCAGACCGGTGGTTCGGGCGGCGCGGGCCATGGAACCGCCACGGGCGGCGCGGGCGCGGACAGCACGCTCGCCAACGCGGTTGTCGGACACACGGCTGGCGGCAGTCTTTCGCTGGCGCAATCGGCCGTCGGCGGCTCCGGCGGGACCAGCGACCTGTCGGCGGCGGGCGTGGCGGGAAACGCGGTCTCGACGCTGACTTTCAATGACGCGACGGCCAACGCCGTTCAGGCCGCGAGCCTGTCGGGCGCCGGCTCCGCACAGGGCGGCGCTGGCGGCGGCGCGTCCAGCATCGCCAACACGAACAATGGCGCGAATGGCGGCTCGGGAACTTCGACAGCGGCTCTGATCGGTCTCAACGCGGTGAGTGCTTCCTCCAGCGCCGGCGGCG
>JANYDZ010000009.1 GCA_025363375.1 Hyphomicrobiales bacterium | reverse complement strand
GTCTTCGAGCGTTTCGGCCGCCGCCACATTGGCGAGGATGGATTGTCCGATATGGGCGCCGACGAACTCGCCGATATCGCGGCGCGCATCTCCCTCGCGGAACGCCGCGCCATGAAGGCCGAGCGGGAAACAATTGAGCGGCTGATCGCCGCTTTCCTTGCGGAAAAGATCGGCGCAACGTTTCACGGCCGCATCGCGGGCGTTACCAGAGCCGGCCTCTTCGTGAAACTGGACGACACCGGCGCGGATGGGTTCATTCCCGCCGCGACCCTCGGCAACGATTTTTTTCGCCATGACGAAAGCCTGCACGCGCTGATTGGTTCGCGCACCGGCGAGGCGCATCGACTTGGCGATGTCGTCGAGGTCAAACTCGTGGAAGCCGCGCCCTTTGCCGGAGCGCTGCGATTTGAACTTCTCAGCCAGGGACGCAACCGCAAGGAAATCGGCGCCGCGGCGGGCAAGTGCGGGACATTGAAAATCCGCGACAAAGCGTCGTCTGGCAAATCGCCGGGCAAAGGCTCAAGAACCAATGCCTCAAAAGGCGGCGGCTTGCGGGGGCGCAAAAGGGGTTGAAATGACTTTATCGGCCACAACGAACAATACGACGCGCGAAAAATGGCTTGCCATGCGGCGCGGCCTTCTCGGCCGCTGTCCCCATTGCGGCGAAGGCCGCATCTTCGGCGGCTATCTCAAAGTGAATGATTGTTGCCCGGCCTGCGGCGAAGCTTTGCATCACCACCGCGCCGACGACGCCCCGCCCTATTTCACCATTCTCATCGTCGGCCATATCGCGGGAGCGTTGATGTTGCTGGTGGAGGAATACAACGAAAATCTGGAAATCTGGATCCACGCGATCATCTGGCCGACCCTCGTGATCGCGCTCAGCCTGTTGCTGCTGCCGCGCATAAAGGGCGCCTTGATCGGCCTGCAATGGGCGCTCAGAATGCACGGGTTCGATCAGTCGGCGCCCATAGCGGCCTCCCCGTGACAATCGCCCTGCCTCATCCGCAAGACTTTGCCGCCGATCTCACGCGTGAACTGTTCGCGCGCTCGATGGCGCAGCCCGTCACCGGCGCCAAGCCGCGCCGGGCCGCGACCCTGATCCTGATCGACCGCGCCGGTCCGGTCCCCAAAGTGCTGATGGGCAAGCGCCACGCCGGCCACAAATTCATGCCGGGCAAATTCGTGTTTCCCGGCGGGCGGATCGAGCCCGCCGACCGCAGGATGAACATCGCCGGCGCGCTCGACGCCGTCACCGAACAAAAGCTCATGCGCTGCCTGCGCAGGCCAACTGCATCCGCCGCCCGCGCGATCGCGCTCGCCGCCATTCGCGAAACCTATGAGGAGACAGGCCTCCTCATAGGCTCATCCGACGTCGGCGCGCCCGAGGCTCCGCCCCCCGGAGCCTGGACGGATTTTGCGGCGCACGGAATTTTTCCATCGCTCGAGAATATTCACTTCATCGGCCGCGCCGTCACCCCGCCGCGCAACAAACTGCGGTTCGACGCGCATTTTCTCGCCGCCGACGCCAGCGCCATCGGCAAACGCGTCGAAGGAATCGTCAACCCCGATTCGGAACTCGTCGAACTCGTGTGGGCGACCATCGCCGACGCCCTCGACATGGGCCTCGTCGCGATCACACGCGTCATGCTGCGCGAACTCGAAAACCGCGTGGCGCTCGGCATGAGCCGGCATTTGCCGGTGCCCTGCTACCAGTTCAGCCGCAAGGGATGGCTGCGTCAGGAATTATGAACGGGCCTATTTGGCCTTCTCAAGCTTGATCACCGTCAACTGTCCGTTAACCCGGTCAACCGTGAATTTGACGCGGTCGCCGGGCTTCACCGCCTTGAGCATGGAGTCTTCGCCCGCTTTGAAAACCATTGTCATCGCGGGCATGTCCAGGCTTTTGATGGGACCGTGATCGATGGTGATCTTGCCGGCGGATACGTCGATCTTGGCGACTTTGCCCGTCGCATCGCCGGCCGACTGCGCGATCGCCGCGCCGGCGATCGCGAGACCCAAAATCGCGGTGGGAAGTTTTGTCGCTTTCATTGTCGGCTCCCGCGGCGCAATGCCTTACTTGACGATGATCAGGCCATGCATGCCCGCGGCATGATGACCGGGAATAAGGCACGCAAACTCAAACGCGCCTTTCTTCGTAAATTTCCAGACGATCTCCGCCGATTTTCCCGGCTCAAGCCGTTTGCCGTTGGGATCGTCGTGTTCCATCTCCGGAAATTTCTCCATGACTTTGCCGTGATCCGCGTTTTCCTTGACGGTCGCCAGCATGAATTCATGCGCCAGCGCGCCGTCGTTCTTCAGGACAAAGCGCACCTGCTCGCCGCGCTTGACTTCGAGGCGGTCGGGCGTGAACGTCATCGTGCCATTGCCCTCGCGCATGACGACTTCGATGGTTCTGGCTTTTTGCTTGGGATCGCCAGGCGCGCCGGCGGAAAAATGCTTGCCGCCGTGTGCGTGGGCAAGCAGCGGCGCGGCGAAGCAAGCCGCGGCGAGGATAGCGATGGTTGCGTTGCGTTTCATGTTTGACTCCCTTTCAATGACTTCCGGAATGATTGCGCGGCTTGACCGCGCGGACGTTTGTCGCGGGCTTGTCGCTGGCCGCATCGACCTTGCGCGCCGGTTCCCTCTGGACCTCGCCTTTGTATTCAAAGGCGAGCGTTCCCTCGGGATGTTTGTACCATCCGGGATCCCTGTAATCGTCGGCCGCGATCCCCTCGCGCACCTTCAGCACCGAGAACATGCCTCCCATGCCAACGGCGCCAAATTGGGCAAAGCCGGTCATCATCGGCAGGGTGTTGTCGGGCATGGGCATTTCCATCTCGCCCATTTCGCCCATGCCGCGCGAGCCCATGGGCATATAGCCCGGCGCGGCCTTGCGAATTTGCGCCGCGACCTTGCGCTTGTCGACGCCGATGTAGGTTTTCACCTTGTGCCCCATGGCGTTCATCGTGTGAAGCGACTTGTGGCAATGCACCGCCCAGTCGCCGGGCTCGTCCGCGACGAATTCGATGTCGCGCATCTGCCCCACGGCGACGTCGATCGACACTTCCGGCCACGACGCGGCTTCAGGCACGCGCCCGCCATCCGTGCCCGTCACCTTGAATTCATGGCCATGCACGTGAACGGGATGATTGGTCATGGTGAGATTGCCGACGCGCATGCGCACTTTGTCGCCCTTGCTCGCGATGAACGGGTCGATCCCGGGAAAGGCGCGGCTGTTCCATGTCCACAGATTGAAATCCAGCATGGTGTTGACCTTTGGCACGTAGCTGCCGGCCTCAATGTCGAATGCGTTGAGCAGAAACGCGTAGTCGCGGTCGACGCGCCGCTCTTGCGGGTCGCGCGGATGCACGATGAACAGGCCCATCATGCCCATCGCCATCTGAACCATTTCATCGGAATGCGGGTGATACATGAAAGTGCCGGCGCGGCGCAGCTGGAATTCATAGACAAAGGTTTTGCCCGGCTTGATGGCGGGCTGCGTGAGGCCCGCGACGCCGTCCATGCCGTTGGGAAGGCGCTGCCCGTGCCAATGCACGGCGGTTTCCTCCGGCAGTTTGTTGGTGACGTAAATGCGCGCCATGTCGCCTTCGACCGCCTCGATGGTCGGACCCGTCGACTGCCCGTTGTAGCCCCATAGATACGCCTTCATGCCCGGCGCGATTTCGCGCACGACGGGCTCGGCGACGAGGTGAAACTCCTTAAAGCCGCCGTTCATCCGCCACGGCAGGGACCAGCCGTTGAGCGTGACGACGGGATTGTAGTCGGGGCCGGTTTTTGGCGTCAGCGGCGGCTGCGTTTTCGCCTCTTTCATCACAGGCGCTTCGGGAATGCCCGCGGCCTGGACGCGCCCGCTGACCGCCGCGACAGTGACCGCCGAGATGGCGGACGCGTTGAAAAATCCGCGTCTGGAAATCATGAACTCCGCTCCATGTCAGTGCTCCGCGCCGCTTGAGGACGCCGGCGCCGCCTCGAACTTGACGCCGGCGGCGCTCATATTGCCGCTGAGCAACGCCGCTCTCAGTTCCGTGTCGGCAAGAAGGAAATCGCGCCGCGCGTCGATCGCCGCGGTGTTGCTGGCGATGCGCGCGCGGGCGTCCTGCAGCAACACGAACACGTCGGAGGTCATGCCGTTGTATTGCAGCAGCGATTCGTCCTGAATCTGTTTGCGCAACGGCAAGATTTTCGATTGATAGAGCCGCGCCACATCATGCGCGCCGCGATAGGCGATATAGGCCTCGCGCGCTTCGGAGCGGACGTTGACGGCTTTCTCCGCAAAGAGATTTGCGCCGCGCATGTAGGTTTCCTCGGCGTCGCGCTTACGCGCCTCGCCAAAATCATAGATGGGTATTTCCAGCTTCATTTCGAGACCGCCAAGGTTGGAGCGGTCCTTGGCGACGACGCCGTTGGCGTCGATCGTTTTTTTGCCCGCGACGTTTTGCGCCGCGGACAATTCCAGCGCGTTGACGTAACGCGTCGCGTTGGCGAGCCCAAGCTCCAGCGCGAGGCGGTCGAGTTCCGCGCGGGCGATCTTGAGGTCGACGCGGCGCTCCAGCGCGCGCGCTTCGATTTGCGCGGCGGAGCTGAGCTTGCCCGGCAGCGGCGGCAGCGCCGCGGGCGCGCTGAAGCCGACATCCCCGCCCCACAGTCCCATCAGCCGCGTCAAACGTTCTTTCTCGACGCTTTGCTGCGCGCGGGCGCGCGCCAGTTGCGCGGAAAGCTCGGCGTAAAAAACATGTTCGCGGCCTTGATCGAGTTTGTTCATGGCGCCGGTCTCGCCAAGCTTGCGCGCGAGCTGCGACGTCGCCTCCGCCGCGTTGCGCGCCTGCCGCAAATATCCAACCTGGGCGTTGGCGCCGACCGCGCGCCAATATTGCCGGCGCACCTCGGTGGCCAGCCGCATCGTCGCGGCGATGGCTTCAAGTTCCGCCCTGTGATAGCTGGCCTTCGCGATGTCCCGTCTTGCCCGCAGCGTGAACAGCGCCAGAAGATCGCCGATCAGCCGGCGCTCGATGTTGAATTCAAGATGGCCGCGCAGATCCAGAATCGAAACAGCGGGATTGGGCGGCGTCGAAGCCTGCGCGAATTTCGCTTCGGATATCCCGAGGTCGTTGTAGGCGGCTTGCAACCCCTTGTTGTTGAGCAGAGCAATCTGCACAGCGCGTTCCAGCGTCAGGCCTTTGCCGAGCAGCCCGCGCACGCGATTGCCGGCGCTCGCGGCGCTGTCTTCATCCGTTACTTTGACGATGTCCTTGTGTAGTTCCGCGCGCACGCCTTCGCTGACGGCGGACATGCCGCCGTCGGGCGAAAGGTTCGCGCATCCCGTCAGCGCCAGCGCACTCGACAGAACCATCGCGAGAATACGGCGCGTCATCGCGGCGTCTCCTTCGGCGGCGGCGCGATGTCGCGATTGACGTCTATCCAGTCGCGCGGACCTACGGGGCGAAAATCACGCGTGCCCGCGGTTGCGTCGCCGACGCGCAGCGCCGGCGCGCGGCGACGGGGATCGCCAACCGCCAATAGATAAGTCGGCGGCGGCGGGCGCGTCGGCGCACAAGCCGAAGCGGCGACACAGATCGCCAGAATAACGACGCGAAGCATGAAACGTGAATCCCGCACGGGCGCACAGGCGCCGCTGGAGCAAAAGAATTTCGGAAAAAGAGGTTCAGACGGGCAACACGCCCACCTCCCCCGCCACAGCGATTAAGCGCGGGGTGGCCGCTCAAGGCGCATGCCGTGATCGCTTTCGGCCATACTGTCCCGGGCGATGGCGGGCCTGTCAGCCGGAACAGTGAATAGCTGCGCCAGGCCGACGGCAGGCCCCGTCAGGACGTAGCAACCAGAACCGCAGCAATGATCCGAGCAAATGTCGTCGTGCGCGGCGGGCTTGCCGTCGTCTTTTTGGACCTGTTCGAAGGCCGCGTGGTGGTCATGGACGCGCCCTGCGTGGTCGTGATGCGCGTGGGGTGATGCACATGCGCGAGTTCGACGCCGGCGAGCGGAACATTCCTGGAAGCGGGAACCAGCGCGCCCATCAGCAGGAATCCGAACAGACCGGCCAAAAGCCCGGTCCATCCCAAAATCCGAAAGACAGGTCGCCGATCCAACAGGCGGCTCTCCATCGACATGACCTATGATTGACCGGCATGGCGGGTCTTTGTCAACCGAAATCATGCCAGTTCCGCGCCGATCCTTGACTTCCCGCGCCCCATCCGTATGGTGCCGGCCAATCGAGCCGACGCATGAGCGCGCTGCCGCATCATTAAGGAATTCACCGTGGCCAAGACCGCCAATATCAAGATCAAGATGCTCTCGACCGCGGAGACGGGTTTCTTTTACGTGACCTCAAAAAACGCCCGCACCAAGACCGAGAAGTTGACCATGAAGAAATACGACCCCGTCGCGCGCAAGCACGTCGAGTTCAAGGAAACCAAAATCAAGTAAAAGCGTGGAACGCGCGAACTTGAAAAGCCGCCCTCGGGCGGCTTTTTTATTGCGGCGAACCAGGGATCAAGGAAAACCGGCCATCCAGCAGATAGGTGGCCGGTCGAGCAATGGCGTTTCGAGGAGGCCACTCCCACCATTGTCGACCGGCCGACCCCACGGACCCAGGAGATGCGGCGGACCTGAGCACTCCGTAGGGTATTCAAACCCGTGAGTGTTTTACCCTAGCTTGAGGCTGCTCCAGGGGACCTGGAGGACCTTGTCTTCATCATCCGGTCCAGGGGAGCTGGACCTCGTGAAACCCGCCTTTTTCGACCTTCTGGCTGGTCATTTGGGCGGGGTCGCCGCTGCGTTGCGGCGATGAACACACACTATAGGAACGCCCGGTTTTTGCAATGATTCAAACGCTTTCGTCCGCGTTCATCTGTTGTTTACCTAAACGTTTGGGGTTAACGCGCCCGGCTCGCCTGAGCCGAATCAGGCGCGGTTCAACGAGCTGGATTATCGCGGCAAAGCAGCCCGAAATGCGGCGCAGGTCAGGCTTTATTGTCGGCCAGACAGCACGGCGGCGGCGCTCAGGCGGCGGCGGATGTCACGCGATTGCGCCCGCTGCTCTTCGAGCGGTAGAGCGCCCGGTCGGCGCGGCGGAACAGCATATCGGGATCGGCGCTCCCGCCGGTCTCGGCCAGCCCCACCGATACGGTGATCGGGATCGCCTGCTGGCCATCGCCAATGTTGAAAGGCTCGCCCTGTATGGCCGCGCGCAAACGTTCGGCGATAATGGCGGCCGTGGCGATCGGCGTGTCCGGCATCACAACGACGAATTCCTCGCCGCCGAACCGGCATAAAAGATCGATCTGGCGAACCACGCGTTTGCAGCGCCCGGCAAAGCCCTTGAGCACCTCGTCGCCGGCCGCATGGCCCCAGGTGTCGTTGACGGATTTGAAATGGTCGATGTCGAGGATCATGAACGACACGGGTTGCCCGCGTCCCGCGGCATGCTGCAGGAGCGACGCCAGATGGCTTTCGAGATAGCGGCGGTTGTTGAGACCGGTCAACGGATCGACCACCGCCATTTCAATGGAAGCCTGCAGCGAATGGCGCAGCGCGTCGGCGTAACGTTTGCGCCGCATCTGCGTGCGCACGCGCGCGATGAGTTCGTTGCGGTCGATTGGGCGGACCAGATAATCGTTGACGCCCAGATCGAGCCCGCGCAACACGCGGCTGCGGTCCTCTATATCGGAAATCATCAGCAACGGCAGATGGCGCGTGCGTTCAAGCGAGCGCACCTGGCTGCACAGGCGCAGCCCGTCGTAATTCTTCAAACCGAGACTGACGATGAATAGATCCCAATCGCCCTCCGCGCCCCGGAACAGGGCCTCTTGCGGGGCCCTCTCAAGGGAAACCTTGTGCGTGCCGGACAGCGCCGCGAGAATCCGCTCGCTTGAACTGTCGCGGTCGTCGATGACCAGGATGTTGCCGCCCTCGCCCATCTCGTTGAGGACATGCGCGATCGGATCCGGCAGGCCCAACATCGCCGAGGTTGTCGCGCGGGCGCGCAACTCGTCGAGCACGACCTTAAGCCGCGCCAGCGAGCGCACCCGCGCGATCAGCGCGATCTCGTCGACGGGCTTCGTCAGAAAATCATCCGCCCCGGCGTCCAGCCCCTTGACGCGATCGGACGGCTGATCGAGCGCCGTTACCATGACAACGGGAATATGCGCGGTCGCCATATCGGCTTTCAACCGGCGGCAGACCTCAAACCCGTCCATGCCCGGCATCATCACGTCGAGCAGCACGATATCAACCAGGCCCTGGCCGCAGATCGCCAGCGCTTCGGGACCGTTGGTCGCCGTCAACACGTCGAAATATTCAGCATTCAGCCGCGCTTCCAGC
This sequence comes from Hyphomicrobiales bacterium, assembly GCA_025363375.1. Taxonomy (GTDB): domain Bacteria; phylum Pseudomonadota; class Alphaproteobacteria; order Rhizobiales; family Beijerinckiaceae; genus Terripilifer. The sequence goes on along the minus strand of JANYDZ010000009.1, from coordinate 1,144 downwards.
AGCTTGATGTTCGGCAGCAAGTCGTCGACGACAAGAATGCGTGCGGTCATGACGATAGGGCCTCAACTTGCGCCGAGATAGTTGCGAACGGTTTCAAGAAACTTGACGACCGATATGGGCTTCGACAGGTAGGCCTCGCACCCCCCCTGACGAATTTTCTCCTCGTCGCCCTTCATGGCGAAGGCGGTGATGGCGATGATCGGTATATGGCGCGTCCTCTCGTCGTCCTTGATCCACTGGGTCACCTCCAGACCCGAGACTTCGGGCAACTGGATATCCATCAAAATCAGGTCGGGCATGTGTTTGCGGGTCAGCTCGACCGCCTCGACGCCATTGCGCGTCTGCACCGTCGCATAACCATGCGCCTCGAGCAGATCGTTGAAAAGCTTCATGTTCAGCTCATTGTCTTCGACAATGAGGACGGTTTTTTTCATAATGGTTCCGATCTGGCCCGGCGCCGAAAGGCGATCTGAAGACACGGGTGAATGCTACTGGTTTGTGTTAAATTGTAGACGTGGAACATTGACGAATTGACAATTGGCGCATTGAAAAATGGTTAAGTCGGGGAAAGGTTCGCAAAATACGAAGGACACAGCCGAGACCCTCGCCATAGCGGCGCTGGGATTTCTGGCGTCCGATCCCGAGCGGCTGGAGCGGTTCCTGACCCTGTCCGGCCTTGCCCCGCAAAACCTGAGGGTTGCCGCGGCGACGCCGGGCTTCCTGGCCGGCGTTCTCGAACACATTTCCTCCGACGAGAGACTGCTGCTGGCTTTCGCCAGGGACGCCAATTGCGATCCGGCCGCCATTGCCCGGGCCCGCGCGACTCTCGCCGGAGCCCCTCCGGACTGGAGCCCTTGAACACAGCCCCGCCAGGCCTTTGCCGCGATTGTCTCGCCGAAACGGCGAGCGCGGGCGCGCGCTGCCAGGCTTGCGCTTCGCCGCGTATGGCGCGCCATACCGAACTCAATCAGCTCGCCATTGCCCATATTGATTGCGACGCATTTTACGCCGCCGTCGAGAAGCGCGACAATCCCGCCCTGCGCGACAAGCCGGTCATCATCGGCGGCGGTCGACGCGGCGTTGTCTCCACCTGTTGCTATATTGCGCGCACCTTTGGCGTGCGCTCGGCCATGCCGATGTTCAA
>JANYDZ010000692.1 GCA_025363375.1 Hyphomicrobiales bacterium | reverse complement strand
TCTGCAAGGCGCGCGGCCTCATGCTGGCAACGGCGGAATCCTGCACAGGCGGACTGGTCGCGGCGTTGCTGACGGACATCGCGGGCTCATCGGCGGTGGTCGAGCGCGGTTTTGTCACCTATTCCAACGCGGCGAAAAACGAACTCGTCGGCGTGCCCATGGCGCTGATCGAACAGCACGGCGCCGTGAGCGCGCAGGTCGCCCGCGCGATGGCGGAGGGCACGCTGAAATTCTCGCGCGCCGACATCGCGGTTTCGATCACCGGCGTCGCCGGTCCGGACGGGGGCACCGCGGCAAAACCGGTCGGCCTCGTGCAATTCGCCACGGCGCGCAAAGGCGGCGCGACGCTACATGCCGAGCGGCGGTTTGGCGATTCGGGACGCGCCGCCATCCGCCGCGCGGCGGTCGTCGCGGCGCTCGACATGCTCGAAGCGCGGGCGAGGGAAGTGTGAGACAAAGTTGAATTTGGACCAAGCCGCCATTGGGCCTGTTTTTCACGTTTTGAGGCTTCTACCCCTCACCTGCCCCCATTTCCCTGAAAAAGCCCATGGCTTCTTGCGCGGCGCGGTCGCTGTAGGAGAAAATCACGCATTCCCGGCGCGCCTTGAAGGCGACATCGCTCCACGAAGGCGCGACGAAAATATCGCGCGGGCCAAATTCGAACCTTTGGCCCGCGATCGTCACGGACCCCTCGCCTTCGGCCACGTTGAACACCGCGTTTTCGGTGCTGCGCGAAGGTTTTCCCTCAAAACCAGCGGGTAAAAGCTGCATGAAGGCGGCCATCGTGGGGAACGGATGTTTTCCCGTGGCGGGATTGGCGTAGCGCAATTTGACGCCATGGGCGGGGTGCAACGGCGCGGATTTTTGCAAATGCGTCAGAGCCTGGCGGGTGCGCGCATAGGGATAGACCAGCAGCGGCGAGACCGCGCCGTCGGCCTTGAATTCAACGGGCAGGAGCGCCGAACCGAACGCCGCCGTGGAATCCCCCTCGCCGCGATGCAGCGGCTGGGTGTCTTGCGGGTAATCTTCGCGGAAGGTCGCGCCAAAAAACCTGGTGAAGGCGGAATCGAGCCCGTCCATCCACACGACCGGTTCCTTGCCGATATTGCCGTGATCATGCCAGGACCAGTTCGGCGTCACGATAAAATCGCCCGGACGCATCATTGTGCGCTCGCCGCTGACGGCGGTGTAGGCTCCCTCGCCCTTCATGACGAAACGCAGCGCGTTGGGCGTGTGCCGATGGGCGGAAGCCACCTCCCCCGGCAGAATGATCTGGACGCCCGTAAAAATCGTCTGCGCGATGAAACTTGAGCCCTTCATCGCGGGGTTTTCCAGCATCAGCACGCGGCGGTCGGCGTCCTTTGTGCCTATCAGCTTGCAAGCCTTCAACAATTCAGGCTCGACATCGCTCCAACGCCAGATATGCGGCGCGCAGGGCGTGCCGGGCTGCTGGCTGACATTGCGCTCCCAGAGCGGATTGAGCGAACGCTCCCGGATCGATTGCGAAAAGGCGGCAAGTTCGGGCGAAGCGGCGGCGTTCGACATGGCGGATCCTCGATTTGCTGACAGATCACGCAGGCCGGCTCGCGCGTCAAGGGGTGCGGTTTTTTCGAGCGCCCGCCCGCGAAGCGACGGGGCCGGGAGGCGGCGGATAGAATAGCGATTCCTTGGCTTAGAATGGCCACTGATGCCTATGAAAAGATTTCAGCTACATACCTAGCAAAAATTAATATTTGCCGTCTACAGCCTCCTGAAGCGATTTTAAGGGCATATGGCGACGCCGCGCCCCGGGACGCTTCAAATACCGGGAACGCTTTCGGCGCAACGCGCCAGAAAGCGGCGCAGACAGATCATTTGCCGCTACTTCGCCAGCTTCGTCTGCAACCACTGCGTGATCATGTTCGCGACCTCGTCCTCTGGCATGCCCGGCGTCGCGCCCATGTGAAACCCCTTGGGATAGACGCGCGCCTCCTTGGGGCTGCCGTGTTCCATGAGGAAATAGATGTCGGCGACCGGCGCCTGATCGTCGAGTTTACCGTTGACGCCAAGGATCGGCGCCGAGGGCTTGTCGATCAGGCCGAGCGTCACAAGGGAGAGTTTTGGCGCTGCCTCCAGAAACTCTTCCATCGTCTTCAGGCCCATGGCCTGATTGCGCGCCTCCAGCAGGGAGCCCGCGCCAAAAAGATAGGTCGCGCCGCCCGTTGTAAAGGCCGGCACGAGCCATTCCTTCTGATAGCCCAGATGCACGTTGCCGCCTTGAAAAACCGCGCCTTTCAGGCGTTTGGCTTCGGTGTAGGCCAGGCGCGCGGCCCAGTAGCCGCCGAAGGAACCGCCCCAGACGGCGACGCGGCCGCCATCGACATCGCCGCGTTTTTCGAGGAAATCGATGAAGGCGGAATAGGCGCGTTCGGCGGCGGGGTCGCCGTAGAGGACAGGGCTTTGCCCGGTGCCCGGCAGGTCCACGGTGAAGGTCGCCATTCCCGCGCGCATGAGACGCTGGTTGGGGCGCTCGCGGTCCTCCTTCCAGCCGTCCACCCCGCCCCAGTTCATCACGACGGGCGGTTTCGTCACGCCCTTGGGCACGCGCAGATAGCCGACGAGCTTTTTGCCCTCGAAGGGAATTTCGATGACTTGCAGGGGCGGATCGAGATGCGGGCCGGCCTTGCGGTATTGGCGGACGGAATGCTGATAGGCCTCTTTCTTGCCGGGGCTGCTGGCGGTGGGATAGCGGCCGAGCATGCAATAATTGAAGGCGAGCTGGTAGATGTCCGCGAGCTCTTTTGCGGACGCGCCGGCTTTGGCGCGCGCATCGCCCTGCGCCTCGTATTCGAGGCCGATCTTGCACCATTCACGCGCCCATTCGTCGCGCTCGAGGCTGTTGATGTTTTTGAGGATGGCTTCGACATCCTCTTTCTTCACGCCCGCGAAAGCGCCGCGATGGCCGGCGCGCTCCAGCACGAAGGCCTTGACCTCATTGAGGGCGCGCCATTCGACGGCGGCGGCCGGCGCCGCAAGCGCGCAGAGCGCGGCGCAGGCGGCGAGGGTTGATTTAAGGCGCATGACGTTTCTCCCGGGCTTGGTTTGTCGCTTGTGAAAAGATACGGCTTTGCAGGCCCCCTGCCTCCCCGCCGCGCGCGCAGGCCGGCAGACTGAATGGTTGCGCGCGCCGAACGCGTCTCTCACTTTTCCAGCCGCTCCTTCAGCCAGCCGATGATCATGTCGGGAATCTCGTTCTCGTCCATGCCGGCGGTTCGGCCCATGTGAGCGCCCTTGGGATAGACGCGCGCGGCCTTCGGCGAGCCGTGCTCCATGAGAAGCATGATATCGGCGGCGGGCGCCTGATCGTCAAGCTTGCCGTTGACGCCAAGAATCGGCGCGGACGGCTTGTCGATGAGGCCGAGGGACAGCAGCGACATTTTTGGCGCGGCCTGCAAAAACTCTTCCATGGTTTTTGTGCCCATCGCCCTGCCCCGCGCGTCGAGCAGGCTTGCCGCGCCAAAGAGATAGGTGGCGCCGCCCGTGGTGAAGGCCGGCGTCAGCCAGGCCGCCTGAAAACCGATATGCGCGTTGCCGCCGTGAAACACCGCGCCTTTGATGCGCGCGGGTTCTTCGTAAGCCATGCGCGCGGCCCAATAGCCGCCAAAGCTCAGGCCCCAGACCCCTATGCGCGAACCATCGACATCCCCGCGCGTGAGCAGATGGTCGATCCAGGCCGAGTAGGTTTTCGGCGCGGCGGGATCGCCGTAGAGCACCGGACTTTCTCCCGTGCCGGGCATATCGATGGAGAGAACGGCGAGGCCGGCGCGGTTCATGCGCTCGACCGATTTGACCCGGTCTTCCTTCCAACTGTCGACGCCGCCCCAATTGACGACAACGGGCGCGCGCGCGGCGTTTTTCGGAATTTGCAGATAGCCAACGAGTTTTTTGCCCTCGAAGGGAATTTCGACAATCTGCAACGGCGGATCGAAGTGCTTCGCCGCCTTGCGGAAGATGCGCATGGAATGATTGTAGGCTTCCAGCTTGCCCGGCGAGGTCGGCGAGGGATAGCGGGCGAGCATGCAATATTGGAAGCCGCGATGAAAAGCGTCGGCGATGTCCTTCGCCGGCGCGCCCTGCTTTTCCATCGCCTCGCCGCTGGCTTCATAGGCGAGACCCACCTTGCACCATTCGCGCGCCCACTCGTCCTTGTCGAGGCTCTTGATGTTGTCGAGAATCTGCCTGGCTTCTTCAGGCTTGACGCCGTCGAAGGGATTGATTTTGCTGGCGCGGCGCATCACCTCGGCCTTGACCTCGTCAAGCGGGCGCACCTGCGCGGGCGCCGGCGTGGCGAGGGACACAAGCGCCGCCAACGCGGCGATCCCCGGAAAAATTCGCATCTTCGCCCTCCGCAATTTCTTGTCGCTCGCAAGACCATCCTCACGCAGGTCGGGCAGGCTTGCAAGCGCGTAATTTCCGGCCGGTCCGGCGCGCGCAAAATCGCGCGGGCGAAGCAACTTCCGCCACAAGTGTTTGTTCTATTGCGGGTGAAGCGGCTGCACCGGCCGCCGCAGGCGGACAGGCGCGCGACCCTTGTCATGCGCCCTCTCCCGGCGACGCTCGCCAGCTCTTCCAGCAGCGGTCCCACAGGGCCGTTTTCTCCGGCGCGACAGCGGGCCGGAACGGGGCGTGGGGCGTCTCGAAACAGGAGCCTGCCATGTGTGATTATTCGCTCGAGACATATTCTTCGCGACCGGCGCGGGAATCGGAACGATACGAGACCACGCGCTTTGCCTCCGGCAGCATCGGGCTTTCCTCGCCCGGCGATTGCGCGACGGCGGTTTGCGCGCAATACGACACGCCATTGCGGCTGGAGCGTATTCCCGCCCATCTCCAGGCGAACCTGAGGGTTGGCGAAGCCGCGGAGGCGACCTTTGTGCGGCTCGATCACGGCGCCTATCGCGACGGCGTGCGCTTCGCCAATGGAAAACAGATCTCCATTCAGCAACTGGGCGTCGGCGTCGGCGTGGTGGTGACCGCGCTGCTTGAAAAGCCCGTCAAGATGGCGAAGCTGCGGCAGCTGCTCGACGCCTGATTTACGGTTGAAGCGAAACGCAGAATGGCTCTGCGCGCGGGCAATTTCACCTTGCCCGCGCGCTGTCGGCTGTGCGGCACGCGGAATAACTTTATTCTTCCGTTAGCGAGGATTTTTTGCCCTGAACACGTCCAATTCGAGCGCATAAAATAATCATTCTGCGCTAATTTTTGGCGCAAGACCTCATTTTTGGGCGCCTATCTCCCGCCCGAACAGCTTAAAAACCCGATCTCGACCGGAAAAACACTTTGGCGAACTGGCATGAGGGGTGCTAAGAGCCAAACGCGCCCGGGATATATTTCAGCCAGCGCGACGGGATCATTCGGAGACGAAACGTGAAGAAGGTCGAGGCCATCATCAAGCCGTTCAAACTCGATGAGGTCAAGGAGGCTCTGCAGGAAGCGGGCGTCCAGGGCATCACGGTCACCGAGGCCAAGGGATTCGGACGCCAGAAGGGCCATACCGAACTCTATCGCGGCGCCGAGTATGTCGTCGATTTCCTTCCCAAGGTGAAAATCGAAGTCGTCATGTCCGATGACATGGTCGAAAAGGCCGTCGAGGCGATCCGCAAGGCCGCCCAGACCGGCCGCATCGGCGACGGAAAGATCTTCATCTCCAATATCGAGGGCGCCATCCGCATCCGCACCGGCGAAACCGGCACGGACGCGGTCTGAACGCGCGCTGGCGCCACCCCCAACCCAACCATCTCCAAATCGAGAACTAGAGAGGCTTTGACATGAAGAACGCCAAGGATGTTCTGAAGGCGATAAAAGACAACGACGTGAAATACGTCGATCTGCGATTCACCGACCCGCGCGGAAAATGGCAGCACGTGACCTTCGACAAGTCGCTTGTGGACGAGGACATGTTCTCGGAAGGCACGATGTTCGACGGCTCGTCCATCGCCGGCTGGAAGGCCATCAACGAGTCCGACATGATCCTCATGCCCGACCCCACCAGCGCCTGTATGGACCCGTTCTTCGCCGCCTCCACCATGGTCATCAACTGCGACATTCTGGAGCCCTCGACGGGCCAGCCCTATAATCGCGATCCCCGCGGCATCGCCAAAAAGGCGGAAGCCTACCTGAAGTCGACCGGCATCGGCGACACCTGCTTCTTCGGCCCGGAAGCCGAGTTCTTCGTGTTCGACGACGTGCGCTTCAAGGCCGACGCCTACAACACCGGCTTCCAGCTCGATTCCATCGAACTGCCGACCAATGAAGACACACCCTATGAAGGCGGCAACCTGGGTCACCGCGTGCGCACCAAGGGCGGCTATTTCCCGGTTCCCCCGATTGACTCCGCCCAGGACATGCGCGGCGAAATGCTGGCGGCCATGGCGTCGATGGGCGCCGTCGTCGAAAAGCATCACCATGAAGTCGCCTCCGCCCAGCATGAGCTCGGTCTCAAGTTCGGCACGCTGACGACGATGGGCGACCATATGCAGATCTACAAATACTGCATCCATCAGGTCGCCCAGAGCTACGGCAAGACCGCGACCTTCATGCCCAAGCCCATCTTCGGCGACAACGGCTCGGGCATGCATGTGCACCAGTCCATCTGGAAGGCGGGCAAGCCCGTCATGGCCGGCAACAAATACGCCGACCTCAGCCAGGAGTGCCTCTGGTACATCGGCGGCATCATCAAGCACGCCAAGGCCCTCAACGGCTTCACCAACCCCTCGACGAACTCCTACAAGCGTCTTGTCCCCGGCTATGAAGCCCCGGTGCTGCTGGCCTATTCGGCGCGCAACCGCTCCGCTTCGTGCCGTATTCCGTGGACCAACAACCCGAAGGCCAAGCGCGTGGAAGTGCGCTTCCCCGACCCGACCGCGAATCCCTATCTCGCTTTCGCGGCTATGTTGATGGCCGGCCTCGACGGCATCCAGAACAAGATCGATCCGGGCGCCGCCATGGACAAGGACCTTTACGACCTTCCCCCGAAGGAACTGAAGAAAATCCCGACCGTCTGCGGCTCGCTGCGCGAAGCCCTGTCGAATCTCGACAAGGACCGCGCCTTCCTCAAGTCGGGCGGCGTCTTCAACGACGATTTCATCGACAGCTACATCGAGCTGAAAATGAGCGAAGTCATGCGCTATGAAATGACCCCGCACCCCGTCGAGTTCGACATGTATTACAGCTGCTGAACCCTCCCTCGGCGCCAATCTACAGCGGCGGCCTGCGGGCCGCCGTTTTTTTGTTTCGAGCGCGCGGGCAAAC
>JANYDZ010000283.1 GCA_025363375.1 Hyphomicrobiales bacterium | reverse complement strand
CGCGTCGCGGTCAGGAAACCTCACGGCTTCCTCAGTTCCAAACTTGGAACACGGCGCGGATCTCCCGGGGTAAGTTCACTCGCCTTCCATGCGCAGTTGCCGAATCTACGCTTCACGTCTTTGATGAATATGGACTTCGCGATTCGTTGCCCGCTCGTCCGACGCTGGCGCCTCATATCCGGTTCTTGTCCATCAACTCGCACTTTTGCGTCGCGCTTCCTTCAGACATCGCCTCGCGACGATAGCCCTTGCGCATTGCTAACCCTTCACCGCCATCAGGTTGGGTAGAGGACTCACACCTCCAGGCTACTAAACATGCCCGGCACACAACGAACCCGCTGCGCGAAAGCAGCTGCGAGGCCAACCGAGTCGTGGTCGTGGTGGACGACGACATCGATCCCGCCAACATGGACGCGGTGGTCTGGGCCATGTGCACACGTTGCGATCCGCGCGACGACGTGCAAATCCTGCGTGGCCACTGGAGCACATCTCGATCCGATGTCCTATCCATCCGACAAGCACAACATGAATTCGCGCATGGTGATCGACGCCTGCGTGCCGTGGAACCGAAAGGCGGACTGGCCGGAGACGGCGCGCAACACGCCGCCGCTGGAAAAGAAGGTGCGCGAGAAATTCGGGCAGTTCCTGCCGAATGGCTGGTGATCGTTCAGGCCGGCGTTATTTCGCCACCATGATGGCGCGCACGCCGTCGATTACCGGTCGCGGCGTCGCGTAAAGCCTTTGCAGCAAGTCCTGAATTTCCTCTCCGGAAATCGGGCTAAACTCAAGATTCAGCTTCCTGGCCTCCGCGAGCATCTCCGGATCGGCGAAGGTTTTCATGAAGGCTTCGCGCAGGATTTTCACGCGCCCGGGCGGCACGCCGGGCGGGGCGACGAAGGGGCGACCCATCGGCAGCCAGCTCAGCGAGAATTGCAATTGCGCGAGCTTGCCCGGGTCCCTGATGTATTCGGCGACGAGCGGCACGCCCGCGAGTTGCGGATGCTTTTCAAGCGCGACCTGCACGAGTACGCGCAGTCTGCCGTCGGCGACGGCGGCGGCCTGCGTGCCCATGACGCTCGACAGGAACCAGCCGGCGCGGCCCATGATCTCGCCGTTCTCCATGGCGACGCCGAGCGAGGGATTGTCGGGATAACCCTCGATGACGCGGAATTTAGTGCCGATGAACTCATTCATGATCCGCGCGTAAACGGTGTCGGACGTGGCGACGCCGCTCGAGCCGACGACCATTTCACGCGAGAGTATGTCGCGGAATTCGCGGATTGGCGCCGTGTGCCAGGCGACGACCAGCGGATATTCCTTCGCGGAACTGCCGAGCCAGTGCATGGCGCGCGCGTCGTATTTGGCGTTTTCCACCGGGCCGGTGACGCCCATCAACGGTTCGACGCCGATGTGATTTTGCACCGCGCCGATGGTCGTGCCGTCGCGCGGCGCGGAATTCGCCAGCGTGTTCATGGCGACGAGGCTGCCGGCGGCGGGCAGGTTCTGGATGACGATGGAAGGCGCGCCGGGAATGTGTTTTGGCAGGAATCGCGCGACCAGCCGCGCGTAGCTGTCGTAGCCGCCGCCGACGCCAAAGCCGCAGATCATGGTGATTTGCTTGCCCGCGTAAAAATCCTGAGCGCGCGCTGGCGTCGCGCCCGCGAACATGGCCATGGCCGCCAGACATTTCACGATCATGTTCATGTGTCGCCCTTTCCTTCGCAGCGATGTAATATGCGCTGGCGTCGCGCGGGCGGCAACCGCGCCGCGGGACAACAACAGCGCAGGGGAGCGTGGATGAACAGGCGGAACTATGGCCGCGCGCGCCTCGCTTTCGTCTTGCTGACCGCGCTGGTTCTGGCCGCGCCCGCGCGGGCGCAGGAAAACGCCGCCGAATTTTATCGCGGCAAGACCATTCAGGTGATCAACCCCTTCGCCGAGGCGGGACTCTACGCTTTTCTCGCGCAACTTCTCGCGGAGCATTTGCCGAAGCATCTGCCGGCGTGCCGCCGGTGCGAGTCGTTTCGATGCCCGGCGGCGGCGGTTGCAGGGCGCCAATCATCTTTACAACGCGGCGGCCCGCGACGTGGACCGTCATCGAAGTGATGTATGACAACATGCCCTCGGAGCAGGCGCTCGGCCTCAATCCGCAAGTGCGCTTCGACGCGCGCCAGCCTGGTCGTCGATCTGCAATCCGACGGCGACCTAATGTTCGACGCGGGCGCGCTGTAGATCGGGGCGAAATACGAGATTCCCATCCTCATCATTATATACAAAACCGCGCCTATTACAACGACTGGGAACACCAGATCCGCATGGCGCGGCTGCGCGGCACCGACGAGGCGAAGGCGCATATCGGCATGGACCTCTAGGCCCGGAGCCGGTTTTCGGCGCTCTGGCGCGTTCCATGGGCGTTTACGCCGAGGGCCGATCGAAAACCCGAAGGGCATGAAGGCGGCGCTGCAACGCGCGCTGAAAGTCGTCAAGAGCGGCAAGCCCGCGCTGATCGACACGATCACCCGGCACAGATGAAAGCCGTCCCTCTCCTCGCGAACGCGGGGAGAAGGGCTTCGACCCGCGCGCTATTTCACGACGAACTGGCGCGCGATGTCGGAGATATATTCCTCCGCCCTGTGCGGGCTCTGCAATTCGCCGGCCTTGTGCATCATGTCCACGGTCGCCTGCCAGCGGTCCATGTTGATCCGCCAGCTCCATTTGATGACGGGCATGGTCTCGATCAGTTTCGGATCGAGGCCGGTGTATTCGGCGATGGAGCGTCGCGCCCGCGCCTCGTCGGCGTCGAGCCAGTCGATGGCTTGCTGGAGCGACCTTACGTAGCGGTTCACGAGCTCGCGGTTCTTGTCGACCCAGGATTTCTGCGCGTACCACGCGCCGATGGGCTGTTCGGGAACGGAATCGACGTAGTTCCACGAAACCACCCGGCCGCCGCCGGACGTGCGCAATTGCGTGGTGAACGGATCGAGCTGGGCGACGGCGTCAACCTGTCTGGCGCGCAACGCGTCGTTCATCGCGGGGAACGGCAGTTCCATCACCTGCATCTTGCTCCAGTCGACGCCCGCCTTCTCGAAGGCGGTCTGCACGCCCACGGTCATCTGGCTGTGCAGCCCGGACACCGCGAGCTTCTTGCCGGCGAGATCGGACAATTTCTGATAGGGCGAATCCGCCAGCACCTGAATGGAGCCCGCGTCGGGCCCCGCCGCGCGCGCCACTTCGTTTTGCGTCAGCAAGACGAGATCGAAGCCACGCTCGTTCGCCACCATGAC
>JANYDZ010000615.1 GCA_025363375.1 Hyphomicrobiales bacterium | reverse complement strand
ATCCCGTGATGATTCAGGCGGGCTCGTCGGAACCCGGCATGAATCTTTCGGCGCGCGTCTCCGACATCGCCTTCACCTCGCAATCGAGCCTGAAAAACGCGAAAGCTTTTTACGAAAACGTCAAAGGCCGCTGCGAGCGCTTCGGCCGAACGCCCGACGATCTGCTGGTGCTACCCGGTGCGTTGCTGTTCATCGGCGAGACCGAGAGCGAGGCGAAGGAAAAGCTCGACATGCTGAATTCGCTGATCCCGCTGCGCGTGGCGATGCAGCGTCTTTCGGCCAATCTCGGCGGCGTCGATCTCAGCAAACTCGATCTCGACGCGCCGCTGCCCCACATCCCCGTCAACGACGCGCGGGTGAGCGCGGTGGAAAGCTACGTCGCCATGTCCCAGCGCGAAGGCCTGACCCTGCGCCAGATGGCGATGCGCTCGGCGGCGGCCAAGCATCACTGGACGCTGGTCGGTTCGGTGAAACAGGTCGCCGACGAACTCGAAAGCTGGTTCCTCGAGCGCGGCGCCGACGGCTTCAACGTGCTGGCCAGCGACACGCCCGGCGCGGTGAACGCGCTTGTCGACAAGCTCGTGCCGGAGTTGCAGAGGCGCGGGCTGTTTCACACGGAGTATGAAGGGCGGACGCTGCGGGAGAATCTGGGTTTGCCAAGGCCGAAGGATTTGTCCGGGCGGTGAGGGGCCCGCAAAAGCGTCCGACCCCGCGCCCATGGGCCGCGCAACCCGACAATTACGCGCGGCCTGCTGATTGCAGGCGCGTTGCAGGCGGTCCCAGACTGTATGAATTCCCTGTGGGATTGTTCGCTTTGGCCATTGGCGTTTGCATGATTCCGGCGGCGGTCCGGCTCTTTCGCGGCGGGCGGGAACGAATGCGATCGCGGCGTGTGCGGCAAACAGGTCCGGCGCAAAAATGCAAATGGGTCGCGCGCAAGTGTTGAATTTCATCCGTGTCGCAGTCGTGCTGCCCGCCACCGCGTTCTTCGTGTACGATGTCGTCGGACTGAAGATGCCGGGCGCGCGAAGGACGCGCGGCGGTGAATTGGAATAAAGCGCGGTTTGCCATCACCAGAGGCGAGACAATGCCCAATTCCGCTCCATCCCCCGCTCCCCCGCTCTCCGCTGGCGGCATAGCCATGATCATCTTTGGCGGGCTGCTGCTGCTGTTTCCCGGCGGTTGCTCGCTGATCTTCAGCATCATGGCCCTCGCTGAAAAAATGAGTTCGCGCCCGGACCAATACGGCTTTGCGACGCTCGCCCTTGTCGCCTCCTCCATAGGTTTCCTGATTGCGGCGCTCGGCTTCTGGCTGATCCGCGCGGGGCTGCGGCGCCGTCGTCAACCGGCGCCGCCCCGGCCCTGAGCGATTAGCGGTTCCCAAACGCCGTCTTTTCCTGTATGGCACCGCAGCAATGCGGGTTAACCCGCGTGTTTTCCTTCATTTTGCGTTCGCCGCGCGCCCGTCACGAGGACAGGGTCCGACGCCGCATTCCCCGGCTCTGTTTGCCGGCTTCGGTCAGAAAAGCCTAAAAAAACATGAAATTGCGCAACATCGCCATTATCGCCCACGTCGATCACGGCAAAACTACCCTCGTGGACAAGTTGCTGCAGCAATCCGGCGCCTTCCGCGAAAACCAGCGCGTCGCCGAACGCGTGATGGATTCCAACGATCTCGAAAAAGAGCGTGGCATCACCATCATGGCCAAGGCGACCTCGGTCGACTGGAAGGGCGTGCGCGTCAATATCGTCGATACGCCCGGACACGCCGATTTCGGGGGCGAGGTCGAGCGCATCCTGTCCATGGTCGACAGCGCCATCGTGCTGGTCGACGCCGCCGAGGGCCCGATGCCGCAGACCAAGTTTGTGGTCGGCAAGGCGCTCAAGATTGGCCTGAAGCCGATCGTCTGCATCAACAAGGTGGACCGCCCGGACGCGCGCGTCACCGAAGTCGTCAACGAGGTTTTCGACCTTTTCGCCGCGCTAGACGCCACCGACGAGCAACTCGACTTCCCGATCATATACGGCTCGGGTCGCAACGGCTGGATGGCGCTGGCGCCCGAAGGCCCGAGCAATCAGGGCATGACGCCGCTGTTCGACATGGTGCTGAAGCACGTACCCGAGCCCAGGATCGAGGAAGGCTCGTTCTGCATGCTCGGCACTCTGCTTGAGGCGAACCCCTATCTCGGCCGCGTCATCACGGGCCGGGTTTTTGCCGGCTCCGTGAAGCCCAACCAGCCAGTCAAGGTGCTGGACCGCACCGGCAAGGTTGTGGAACAAGGCCGCATCTCGAAGATTCTGGCGTTTCGCGGCATCGAGCGCCAGCCCATCGAGGAAGCCGAAGCCGGCGACATCGTCGCCATCGCGGGTCTCACCAAGTTCAACGTCGCCGATACGCTTTGCGCGCTCGATGTGACTGTGCCCCTGCAGGCGCAGCCGATCGATCCGCCGACGCTCTCCATGACCTTCATGGTCAATGACTCGCCGCTCGCCGGCACGGAAGGCGACAAGGTCACGAGCCGCGTCATCCGCGACCGTCTGCTGAAAGAGGCCGAGGGCAACGTCGCTCTCAAGGTGGAGCCCGCCCCCAATTCCGACGCCTACATCGTCTCGGGCCGCGGCGAATTGCAGCTCGGCATTCTCATCGAGACCATGCGCCGCGAAGGCTTCGAGCTCAGCATTTCGCGCCCGCGCGTGGTGTTCCAGCGCAGCGAGGACGGGGACATCCTTGAGCCCGTCGAGGAAGTCATCATCGACGTGGACGAGGAACATTCCGGCGTCGTCGTGCAGAAAATGGCCGAGCGGAAGGCCGAGATGCTGGAGATGCGCCCCTCCGGCGGCAATCGTTTGCGGCTGGTGTTCCATTCGCCGACGCGCGGCCTCATCGGCTATCAGGGCGAGTTGGCCACCGACACGCGCGGCACCGCCGTGATGAACCGTCTTTTCCATTCCTACGCGCCCTATCGCGGCGAAATCCAGGGCCGCCGCAACGGGGTCTTGATTTCCAACGATCAGGGCGAGGCTGTCGCCTACGCCATGTGGAAGCTGGAAGACCGCGGCCCGATGATGATCGAGCCCGGCTGGAAGGTTTACCGCGGCATGATCGTGGGCGAGCACACCCGCGACAACGATCTCGAAATCAACGTGCTCAAGGGCAAGCAGCTCACCAACATCCGCACCCAGAGCAAGGACGAGGCCGTGCGCCTGACGCCGCCGATCCGCATGACGCTGGAAAAGGCGCTGGCCTATATCGAGGACGACGAGCGGGTGGAAGTGACGCCGAAGTCCATCCGCCTGCGCAAGGCCCATCTCGACCCCAACGAGCGCAAGAAAGCGGTAAAAGTGAAGGATCTGGTAAGCGTGTGAGCGGGAACGTTCGGGGGCGTTGGCGCCCTCTTGCGCGATCGCCTCCGCCTCCCCATTTACACCCCGCGCCGCGCGAAACCATTGCCGCGGGGCGCCTGATTGCAGGGAGATTTCCCATGAGCTTTTCATCGCAAGGCGGGTCAAACAGCCTGACAGGCGTCTGGCAGGGCCTGTACTCCTATCCCGGCTCCGGCGAGCCTGTGTCTTTCGTGGCGACATTGATCGAAACCGGCAGCTTCGTCAGCGGCACGACGCACGAGACCTGCGCCGCCATGGATAAGACCAAAGCCACGCTGTACGCCATGATCTCCGGCATCCGCGGCGATGGCAGCGTGACTTTCACCAAGTCTTACGACGGCACCGCGGGCTGGGAGCACAAGGTCGAATACGACGGAAAGCTGAACGGCGAGGCCACAGAGATCGAGGGCCGCTGGGACATCAACGGGCTGCTCGCGGGCCGCTTCATGATGATCCGCAATCCGGGCAAGGAGGTTGCCGTGGATGTGAAGGTGTTCGAGCGGGTTTAGGCGCGGCGCCGAAATCTCTACCGCTTCACCCGGATCGCCTCGCGCGTTTTGCGCTTCAATTCATCCGGGCTTGCGTAAATCCCCGCGAGAATGCCCTCCAGCTCCTCGCCCGAAATGGGCGACGACTCCAGGTTGACGCGTTGCATTTCCGCCTGTGTTTCAGGATCCTTCCAGGTATCCATGAACGCCTTGCGCAAGGCCTCGACGCGCTCCCTCGGCACCTCGGGCGCGACGAAATAGGGGCGGCCGAAGGTCTCCTGCGCGTAAATGATTTCCAGTATTTTTCGTTGTTCGTCGGTCGTCGCGAAATCGCCGCTGCGGGGCACGCCGAGCTTGTCCA
>JANYDZ010000587.1 GCA_025363375.1 Hyphomicrobiales bacterium | reverse complement strand
CAACGGCGACGGCAAGGCGGACATATTCTACACGAACAACAACGGCGACATCGCGCTCGCCGAAATGAACGGGTTCCAACATTTGATCGGCAACCAGATGGTCGGTCAGGTGACGACGGACTGGAAGATCGCCGGCGCGGCGGACTTTAATGGCGACGGCAAGGCCGATTTGCTGTTCCGCAACATCGATGGCGGCATCGCGCTGTGGACGCTCGACGGCGCGAACGCGCTGTCGAAGCAGGTGGTCGGATCGGCTTCGACGGACTGGCAGATGTTTGTGTGAGGCGGGCGCGTCGATGCGCGCGCGCTTCATGGCAAGCGCCGACGATCCGATCGCCTCAAACTGAAACCGCCGCCAATCTTGACAGCGCCTCCCGCCGGGCGGCAAGGTCGCGCTTGGGATACCGGAGTGATTGCAATGGACGACGCCAAGATCATCGCCCGCGCGCCCAATGTCGCCATCGACAAGGCTGTGTTGTTTTCCATGCGCAATCTGCCGCTGCTGGAGCAGGGCACGACCTATGATCCGCTGGCGACGGCGGAAAACCTCTGGGTCAACATCAAATGCTACGCCAGCGGCGGCGAGAATGCGCTGCATGCCCACGGCGGCGAGGATCATTCCTTCATCGTGTTGCAGGGCAAGGCGAACTTCACTTTCGGCGACGGGCGCACGTCGATTGTCGGCAAGTTCGAAGGGGTGATGATTCCTAAAAACGTCTCCTACAAATTCGAGGCGGACGAGGCCGAGAACCTGGTGATGCTGCGCGTCGGCGGCGCCCAGCGCAAGGGCGTGGGCCTCGACGATCTCACTTCGTTCGGCACGCCCAAAGAAATCGGCAAGCTCACCAGTTTTTCCGATGGCTCGATCAAGGTCGGCGATTCCCCGAAGAACGGCGAGACCTCGAAAAAGCGCATTTACGCCAGCGGCAAGTTTTTCGCGCCGGACTGACGCCTTGCGTTCAGCCGCACTTGCAAAATCGAGATAACACCTGCAAAATCGAGATAAACGGAGTGAACCATGCCGGAAATAGCTGTTGACGCAACCAGGTTCGCGGGCATGTCGGCGCAACAGGCGGCGACCTTTCCGCGCCGCACTCTGGTGGGCGAGGACCTGACCGACGCACAAATTGCGGCGATGCCGAAGATGATCTCGACGGACGCCCACGTGATGGAGCCCGACGAACTCTGGAAGGAATTGCCGCAGCGCCTGCAAGCGCATCTGCCAAATGTGCCGTTCCGCAATTCGCCGCCCGGCGCCACGGACCCACGCCTGCGTCTGCAGGATCAGGACACCGACGGGGTCGCCGCGGAAGTGCTGTTTCCCAATTACGGCATGGCGCTGTTCGGCATCGACGATGTCGAGACCCAGCAGGAGAGCTTCAAGCTCTACAACGACTGGATCGCCGGCTTCTGCAAGACGGATTCGCAGCGCCTCTACGGCGTGCCCGCAGTCTCGGTCTATGACATCGACGCGGGCATCGCGGAGATGCGCCGGGGCCACGACATGGGCCTGAAAGGCGCCATGCTCTGGCAGGTCCCCGATGCGCGTCTGCCGTTTACCTCGGCGCATTACGAGCCCCTCTGGGCGGCCTGCGCGGAGGCGGGCGAACCGGTGATCTGTCACATCCTCACCGGCCATTCCTACGCCAAGCACGGGCACAAGCACGGCATCGAGGGCATCCGGGAGTCCGTCAACGAAAAAACCAACGATTCCGCCAACACCCTGTTCGATTTCATTTTCTCGGGCGCCTTCGACCGGCATCCCGATCTGCGTCTGCTGCTGGCGGAAAGCGAAATCGGCTGGCTGCCGTTTCTCCTGCAGCAATGGGATTATTATTTCGACCGCTCGCGCCGTACCCAGACCCTGCCGATCAAGCGCAAGCCCAGCGAGATTTTCGAGGAACACGTCTTCGGCACCTTCCTTGAAGATTACGTCGGCACCCGCGCCTTCCCGCACTGGGGCATGAAGAACTGCATGTGGTCCAACGACTATCCGCATTTCAACATGACATTCCCCAACTCGCGGCAGGTGGTGGAGCGGCATCTGAAGGGGCTGTCGGAGGAAAAGCGCCGGCAGTTGACCAGGGACAACGCCATTCAATTGTTCAAGCTGAAGATGTGAGGACCGCCCGACGTTTTGACAGGCGGCGCCCGCTTCAATCCACCAGCGCCTGATAGACCAGCGCGTTGATCATCTGCCGGTACTTCCAGCGGACCGAGCCGGGCGAATGCGCCATCCAGACGACGGCGAGTTCCTCTTTCGGGTCGGCCCACCAGTTGGTGCCGCTGGCGCCCGGCCAGGAGAAATCGCCGATCGAGCCTATGAGCCGCACCACGCCGGGCTGTGTGCGCACGGCGACGCCCAGGCCAAAACCATAGTCGGCGCGCGTGGGATCGCCGTTGACGAGCAGGTTCTTCACGTCGGGAGCGAGGTGGTTGGAGGTCATGAACTCCACGGTCTTGCGCCCGAGAATGCGCTGGCCGCCATAGGTTCCCTTGTTCAGCAGCATCATGGCGAAACGCATGTAGTCGCCGGCGGTCGAGGCCATGCAGCCGCCGCCGCAATCGAATTTCGCCGGCGACGTGAGCTGGCGCATGGCTTGCGGCTGTTTGGTCTCCGGGTCGATCGGCAACGGCTTGGCGTAACGCCCCGCCTTGTCCGCCGGCACGACGAAATGCGTGTCGGTCATGCCAAGCGGCGTCCAGACATTGCGCTGGAGATAGTCGGGCAGTTTGAGCCCGCTGGTTTTCTCGACCGCGAGACCCAGAACGTCGAGGCCGAAGCCATAGTCCCAGGTCGAGCCCGGCTGCCAGAGCAACGGCGTTGCCGCCATCTGCGCGATGAATTCGTCGCCGGTCATCGACAGCGAGGCTTGCGAGGAACCCTCCGGAAACATTTTGTGCACGGCGGTTGCGCCGCGCCCGCCGTAAATCATGCCGGAGGTGTGGCGATAGAGATCCTGAATGGTGATCTGGCGGTTCGCGGCGACGCGGTTGACGATGTTCTCGCGCTTGTCGTCCATCACGGCGACCTGCATCCTGGCAAAGCTCGGGAAGGTGCGCGACACCGGCTCGTCCATGGTGAGCTTGCCTTGCTCCAGCATTTGCAGGCCGGCGACGGCGGCGTTGGGCTTGGTCATCGAGGCGATGTTGAAGATGGAATCCGTCGTCATCGGAATATTCGCGGCCTTGTCGCGATACCCGAACGCCTCGAAGTAAACGAGTTTTCCCCGCCGCGCGATCGCGAGCACGGCGCCCGGCAACTGATCTTTGGCGATTTCCGCGTTGACGGCGGCTGCGATCAGCGCGAGCCGTTCGCTGGACATGCCGACATCCTCGGGTTTTCCGCGCGGCGCGGGATCGGCGGCGAAGGCGGCGCCGGTGAAAAGCGCCAATGCGCCCGCGATGAGCGATTTTCTGAGCATTGTGATTTCCTTCCGGTCCGCGCGCAGGCTAGGCGCACGGGGGGCCAACCGCAATGGGTGTTTCCGGGCTGTTTGCGGGCTGTTGCCGGGCTATTCCCGCGCCAGCAATTCGAACCGCACGGAACTCTCAAACTGCCCCTGCGTCTCGCGCCCGCTGCGCGGGTCGATTTCCTCCTGGCCGGGTTTGCGCAAATAGCGCGTGTCGATCATCGCGAGCGCGCCCGCGACCGCCTTGCGGCAGGTCTGCTTGATGAAGCTGCGCCGCACCGGCGTTTCGCCATCCGCAAGGGGATGATCGAGGCAGGCCCAGCCTTCGCGGCCAAACCGCGCGGCGAGGAAATTGCGCAACGCGTGCGCGTCCTCGCGCCTGCGCGAGGCGTCGCGCGCGTCGCTGACGATGCGAAAGCCGGCGAGCGCGCCGGCCTCGTTCAGGAGCGCCGAGACAATGACGGGAAAGCCGTAGGCTTTGGTGCCGGAATATTGATCGATCTCGGTGGCCAGGCCGTGCGCTTTCGCCCAATATTCGAGTTCGTCGTCGTAACGGAAATAGACTTCGCGCAAACCGCCCGCCTCGGACCGGCAGCGGCGGAAATCCGCAAATCCGTTGATGGGGATCGACGGCGGCCCGCCGTTGCCGCCGCAGGCATGCGCTGAAAATTCGTCCGGGAGGGTTTGCGCCGGCGCGCCAAGCTCGAGGTCCCAGACCTCCAGCCGCGCGGGCCTTTGCTGCGCAAACGCCGGAGCCGCGCCCGCGCACAGGGCGGCGAGCCAAGCCAGGGTGGGCCAAGCCAAGGCGGGCACTCGGAGGCGCGGCGCGCGCGCGAAGGGCGAAGACAACATGACGCGCCATGATATAGGGTTTTTCCCGGCGGGACAGACGCCGGGCGTCCGGCCCCCGCCGCAGACGCAGCCGGAATGAACGGGACTCATGACGCGCGACGACAAGCCAACGCCGGGCAAGACCGGCCAGCTCAAGGAGAGCCTCGCGGACCTGTGGCCGACGCCGCGCCCGCAAGCGTCCATCCCGCTGCTGAAGGCGTTGCACATTCTCACGCGCGAGGGCGCGCTCAACGCGGATTCGCGCCGCAAGCTGAAGCAGACATTGCATTTCACCCAGATCCTGCGGCCCTCCCTCGAGGCCTTGCTGGCGGCCTCGGACGAACCGGTCATCGCCGATCTCGGCGCCGGCAAATCCTATCTTGGCTTCATTCTCTACGATCTCGTGCTCAATCCCGCCGGGCGCGGGCGGGTGGTGGGCGTCGAGACGCGGGAGGAACTGATCGAAAAATCGCGGGCGCTGGCGGCGGAGTCCGGCTTTGCCCGCATGGAGTTCATCGCGTCGCCTATCGACAGGGCGGCGCTGCGCGGCGGGCGCGTCGACATGGTCACAGCGCTGCACGCCTGCGACACCGCGACCGACGACGCCATTCGTTTTGCCCTGCGCCATGAGGCGAAAACCATTGCGCTCGTGCCCTGTTGTCAGGCGGAAATGGCGCAATTGCTCAAGGGCAGGGCGGGGCCGCTGCGCGAACTCTGGCGCCATCCCATCCAGCGGCGCGAATTCGGCGCGCATGTCACCAATGTCATTCGCGGCTTGTTTCTGGAAGCCCATGGCTACAAGGTGCGCGTCACCGAACTCACCGGCCTCGAACATTCGCTCAAAAACGAGTTGATCCTCGCCGAACGCCATCAACAGCGCGACGCGCGGGCCAAAGGCGAGTTGGAGCGGCTCGTCGATCAACTCGGGGTGCGCCCGGCTTTGCTGGACGCATTGGATTGAAGGAGCGGAAAATGCGGGGATCGCAATTGTTGAGCCGTATCGTCGCAGCCGCGCTCGCCTGTGCGTCGATGCAGGGCGCGGCATGCGCGCAGCCCGCCGACGCCGCTGCTTTTGGCAAGCGCGTCTATCATGACAAGGCCGTCTGCTCCTACTGCCACGGCTGGGCGGCCGACGGCGCCGGCGAAGGCCAGTCGAGCGGCGGCGCCGCCGATCTGCGCATGACGCCGCTGACGCGCGCTCAACTGATCGAGGTCGTGAAATGCGGCGTACCCGGCAAAGCCATGCCGCATTTCGACGAAGCCGCCTATGGCGACAAGCGCTGTTACAACAGCACGGAGGCCGATCTTGGGACCAATACGCCGCCGCTGCCGCCCGGTTCCGTGCTCTCGCAGCGCGAGATCGAGGCGGTGGTTGATTATCTGCTCGCCAAAGTGATTGGCCGCGGGCTCATCACGCGCGAGGAATGCGTCGAGATTCTGGGCGAGCGGGTGCGCTCCTGCGCCGATTATCCCTCGGGGAAATGAGGGGTGTTCAAGCGATTTTTCGTGCTTTGCCGCGCGCAAATGCCGGCGCGCAAATGCTGGATTGCGGGAAGCGGACAGAAATGGATGAATTGTTCCCGGCCGCCCCGCCATTCAGCGCCTCACCGACGCCAAAATCGCGCGCCCATGCGCGATATCGTCGCGGCGGCGCCTGTCGCACAGCGCCTGTCTTTGACAGGCGCGGGCAACTTGTCCTTAATCGCCGCCTGTCGCTTTGCGAGGTCCTCATGTCCGAAATCGTC
>JANYDZ010000580.1 GCA_025363375.1 Hyphomicrobiales bacterium | reverse complement strand
CAAAATGCGCGCATTACCCCCTGAGCAGTTTCACCGCCTGCTCGTGCGCGCGCCTGTCGCCGGCCGCGATGATCGAACCGCCCTGCGCCGCGTTGTCGCCGTCCCAACTCGTGATCACCCCGCCGGCGCCTTCGATGATCGGGATCAGCGCCGCGATGTCATAGGCGTTGAGGCCGCTCTCGATGACCAGATCGACGTGCCCCGCCGCCAGCATGCAATAAGCGTAGCAATCGCCGCCGTAACGCGACAGGCGCGCCTGCGCCTCGACGCGGCGAAACGGCTCCAGCGTATCGCCTTTCAGCAACGAAGGATGCGTCGTCATCAAGGTCGCCTCGCCCAGCAAAGCGCAGTCGCGCGCGCGCAGGCGCCGCTCGGCGGGAACATCCTTCGGGCCGATGCCGCGCCAGGAAGCGCTGGCGCCGTCGCCGGAAAATTTTTCCCGCGTAAACGGTTGATGCATCATGCCGTAAATCGGCTGCCCCGCGTGTTGCAGGCCGATCAGCGTGCCCCACATGGGGATGCCCGAGATAAAGCTCTTGGTGCCGTCGATGGGATCGAGCACCCAGACAAATTCGGCGTCCTCGCGCTGTGACCCGAATTCCTCGCCGATGATTCCATGCCCGGGGAACGAATTGTTGATCATGCGGCGCATGATGGTTTCCGCCGCGCGGTCGGCTTCGGTCACCGGATCGAACACGCCGCCGCGCGATTTGTCCCGCGCGCCGATGGCGGTGCGGAAGAACGGCAGAATAGCCTCGCCCGAAGCGCGCGCGAGTTCCTCGACGAAAGGTATGAAATCGACTGGTTTCATGAATGGGTCGCGCCCCTGTTGCCGCGCCTCCCGCCCGTGTAAGGGGGAGCGGCGGAAACCATACAAGAGCGCGATGACACAGGCGAGCAAAGACGGCGAAAGCGGCAATAAAACCGCGGGATCGGCGGTCGTCGTCGTGGCGACGCTGGTCGGCGTCTATTCGATCAGCCAGTTCTTCCGCAACGCCGTCGGCGTCATCGGCCCGGATCTGGCGCGGGAATTCGATCTTGACGCGCGCGGCCTGTCGCTGCTCGCCTCGATTTTCTTCCTCTCCTTCGCGGCGCTGCAAATCCCGCTCGGCGTTGTTATAGACCGCTACGGCCCTAAAACCGCCATTGTGACGACCGCCATGCTGGCCGTGGCCGGGACCATTCTGTTCGCTCTGGCCCAAAGCTATGCCGCGCTGCTCGTGGCGCGGCTGGTGATCGGCGCGGGTTGCTCCAGTTTCTTCATGGGTTCGCTCGCCATCTATGCCGAGCGGTTCCCGCCGCAGCGCTTTTCCACCATGGTGGGCATTCAACTCGGCGTCGGCACAACCGGCGCTCTGGCCGCCACGGCGCCGCTGGCCTGGACCTCGGCCCATTATGGCTGGCGAACGTCTTTCCTGTGCATAGGCGCCCTGACCTTCGTTTTGAGCTTGCTGGTCATGCTGCTGGTGCGCGAAAGCGCCGAAGGTCAGGCGCGCCGCGCGGCGCAACGCGAAAGCCTCGGCGAATCCCTGCGCGGCGTCCTCGCCGCGGCGCGCGTGCCCTCGTTCTGGGGCGTGTTCCTGATGCAGGCCGCGAGCTATTCGGCGGTGGCGGCCATCATCGGCCTTTGGGGCGGCCCATGGCTTGCGCAGGTTTACGGAATGGACCTCGCCGGGCGCGGCAACGTGCTGTTTGGCATGGTGGCCGTGCAAATCGTCGGTCTGTTCATCTGGGGGCCTTCGGATCGCTGGTTTTCGAGCTACAAAACGCCGGGACTGCTGGGCGGGGTCTTCTGCCTGACGGTCGTGCTCATTGGCGCCTTGATTGAACTGCCTGCCTGGCTCGTCGCGCCTTATTTGTTGCTCTATGGCTTCGCCTTCTCGACAACGCCCGTGCTCACCGCCCATGGCCGCGCCCTCTACCCGCCGCACTTGCTGGGGCGCGGCCTCACTCTGGTAAATATTGGCACCATGGGCGGCGTTTTCGCCCAGCAGGCGTTGACCGGCCTGCTGATGGAAAGTTTCGGCGCGAAGATCATCGACGGCCTGCGCGTCTATCCACCCGAAGGCTACCGGGCCGTTTTCGGCCTGATCGCGGTCGAATTGACGATTGCCTTGTTGCTCTACACCCGCACCCACGACCCCCATCCAG
>JANYDZ010000570.1 GCA_025363375.1 Hyphomicrobiales bacterium | reverse complement strand
CTTTGCCGGCCTCCAGCAGCAGCACCCGCACCGATGGGTTCTCGGTGAGCCGCGCGGCGAGCGCCGCCCCGGCGGAGCCGGCGCCGACGATGATATAGTCCTGCTCGGGTTGGCTGCTCATGGTTCCCCGTTCCGCTCCATCTGGGTTTCGATGGCCGCAAGTTAGGCGCGATGGGCGCCGAACGAAAGCGGCGCCCGCACCGCGGCTACAGCTGGATTTTGAGCCGCTCCGCCAGCACGCCGATCACCCCCTTGCGGAAGGCCAGCACGCAGGCGACGAAAATCACGCCCTGCGCCACCAGCACCCATTGGCCGATGCCCGCCAGATATTGCTGCATGGCAATGATGACGAAGGCGCCCAGCACCGGCCCGTAAATCGTGCCGAGGCCGCCGACGAGCACCATCAGCACGACCTCGCCCGACATATTCCAATGCGCGTCAGTCAGAGAGGCGTTCTGGGCGACCAGGGCTTTCAGCGCGCCTGCAAGGCCGGCCAGCGCGGCTGACAGAACGAAGGCGGCGAGCTTGTACTGATCGGCCTTATAGCCAAGCGATATCGCGCGCGGCTCGTTCTCGCGGATGGCTTTGAGAATTTCGCCGAAGGGGGAGTTGATGATCCGGTAAATCAGCAGGAACGCCAGCAGGAACACCGCCAGCACAACGAAATAAAGCGTCATCGGCCGCGTCAGATCGAGCAGGCCGAACATTTTCCCCTGCGGCACGCCCTGGATGCCGTCCTCGCCATGGGTGAATTTGGCCTGCAGGTAGAAAAAATAGATCATCTGCGCCAGCGCCAGCGTGATCATTGAAAAATAAATGCCCTGCCGGCGGATCGCCAGCAGGCCCGTCAGGACGCCCAGAAGGGCCGAGGCGGCCGCGCCAAAGAGGATGGAGACTTCAGGCGCGACGCCCCACACTTTCGCAGCATGGGCGCTGGCATAGCCCGCCGTGCCCAGAAACATCGCATGGCCGAAGGACAGCAGACCGACAAAGCCGATCAGCAGATTGAAGGCGCAGGCGAACAGCGCGAAACACAGCGCTTGCATGATGAAATAGGGATAGACGATACCCGTTGGTCCGATCAGCGCCAGCACGGCCGCCATGACGGCAAAGACTTTCATTTCTGTGTTCAGCCCCGCGCCCGGCGCCGGGATCGTTGTTATCGCGGCGCCGGTCATGCCGTCCTCCCGAACAGGCCCGCCGGCTTCACCAGCAGCACAAGCGCCATGATCACGAAGACAACCGTGTTCGACGCCTCGGGATAGAACACTTTCGTCAGCCCCTCGACGAGGCCCAGCGCGAAGCCCGTCACGATCGATCCCATGATCGACCCCATGCCGCCGATGACAACGACCGCGAAGACAACAATGATGAGATCGCCCCCCATCAGCGGCCGCACTTGGTTGATCGGCGCGGCGAGAACCCCGGCCAGCGCCGCCAGCCCCACGCCAAACCCGTAGGTCAGCGTGATCATGCGCGGCACGTTGACCCCGAACGCGCGCACCAGCGAGGGGTTCTCGGTGGCGGCGCGCAGATAGGCGCCGAGTTTTGTTTTCTCAATGGCGAACCATGTCGCGAGGCACACCGCCAGAGAGAAGACGACAACCCAGGCGCGGTAGTTCGGCAGGAACATGAAGCCGAGATTTTGCGCGCCGGTCAGTTCCTGGGGTATCGCGTAGGGCAGGCCCGACGAGCCGAAATAATTCTGAAACAGGCCCTGAAAAATCAGCGCCAGCCCGAACGTCAGCAGCAGCCCGTAAAGATGATCCAGCCCGGCGAGGCGGTGCAGCATCGTCCGCTCCAGGAACATGCCGAACGCGCCCATGATGAGCGGCGACAGAACCAGCGCCCACCAATAGCCGAGGCCCGCGATGCTGAGCAGAAAATACGCGCAGAACGCGCCCATCATATACAGCGCGCCGTGCGCGAAGTTAATGATGTTCAGCATGCCGAAAATCACCGCCAGCCCGAGACTCAGCAGCGCGTAAAACGACCCGTTGATGAGGCCGACAAGCAGCTGGGAAAACAAGGCCTGCGTGGAAATGTTGAACATCGGCTGTCCGGATTTGGCTGTCCCTTCCCCCCGCCGCCGGCGGGGGGAAGACAACAGCTTCGCTTATTTCTTCAACAGCGGGCAGGCGCTCTTTTCGATTGGCGTGAACGCCTCCTCCGCCGGGATGGTGGCGATCAGCTTGTAGTAATCCCAGGGATATTTGGACTCTTCGGGCTTCTTCACCTCGAACAGATAGCCCGGATGAATTTTGCGGCCATCGGCGCGGATGGTGCCCTTGCCGAACAGCGCGTCCTCGGTCGGCATCGCCTTCATCTTGTCAACGATTTTGACGCCGTCATGGACGTTGCCGCCCATCGCATCAAGCGCCTTCAGGTAATGGTTGACCGAGGCATAGACGCCGGCCTGCACCATCGTCGGCTTCTGCTTGTTGCGCATCCGCTCGGAGAATTTCGCCGAAAAGGCGCGCGTGCCCTCGTTCATGTCCCAGTAGAACGTCTCCGTGAATTGCAGTCCGGCGGTCATTTTCAGGCCGAGCGAATGCACGTCGGTGAGAAACAGCAGCAGCGCCGCCAGCTTCTGTCCGCCGGCGGTGATGCCGAATTCGTTGGCCTGCTTGATCGCGTTGGTGGTGTCGCCGCCGGCGTTGGCGAGGCCGATGATTTTGGCTTTGGACGCCTGCGCCTGCAAAAGGAACGAGGAAAAGTCCGACGAGTTCAGTGGATGGCGGACAGCGCCGATGACCTTGCCGCCGTTGGCGGTGACGACCGCGCTGGTGTCGCGCTCCAGCGCCTGGCCGAAGGCGTAGTCGGCCGTGAGGAAGTACCAGGAATCGCCGCCGCTCTTGACCACCGCCTTGCCGGTGCCGTTGGCGAGCAGATAGGTGTCATACGTCCAGTGGACGATATTGGGCGTGCAGGCTGAGCCGGTGAGATCGGAGGCGGCGGCGCCCGAATTCATGTAAACGACGTTTTTTTCCTTCGCGACGCCGGTGACCGCGAGCGCTACGCCCGAGCTCAGGACGCCGAACAGGCCGTCGACTTTCTCCTGATCAATCCACTGCCGCGCCACGTTGACGCCCACATCCGGCTTGTTCTGGTGGTCGGCGGAGACGATGTCGATTTTCCAACCCTTGGCGACGAGGCCGGAATCCTCGATCGCCATCTGCGCGGCGATAACCGAGCCCGCTCCGCCGACGTCGGCGTAGAGCCCGGACATATCATCGAGGATGCCGAGTTTGACAATTTTGTCTTGCGCGAGCGCCGGCGCGCCGGAGACTAGCGCGGCTGTGAGCGCTAGCGCGGATACCATAAGCTTCATCACCATTCTCCTTTTAACGCCGCCGGCGCTTCAGACGCCGAGGTAATCGTGCAGTTTGCCCATATTGGCTTCAAGGTCCGCATTGGCGAAGGCGTCGATCACCCTGCCATGCTCCATCACGTAATAGCGGTCCGCGACCTTGGAAGCGAAGCGAAAGTTCTGTTCAACCAGCAAAATCGTGAAGCCCTGCCGCTTCAGCCCCGCAATCGTGTGGCCGATCTGGTCGATGATGACGGGCGCGAGCCCCTCGGTCGGCTCGTCCAGCATCAGCAGCCGCGCGCCGGTGCGCAAAATGCGCCCGATGGCCAGCATTTGCTGCTCACCGCCGGAAAGCTTGGTGCCCTGGCTGTTCAGCCTTTCCTTCAAGTTCGGAAACAGTTCAAATATTTGTTCGACCGTGAGGCCGCCCGGCGCGACGCGCGGCGGCAGCATGAGGTTTTCCTCGACACTGAGGCTGGAGAAAATGCCCCGCTCCTCGGGGCAAAGCGCGATGCCGAGCCGCGCGATGCGGTCCGAGGTCAGGCCAACCGTCTGATGCCCCTCGTATTCCGCCGATCCCCGGCGCTTGCCGACAATGCCCATGATGGATTTCAGCGTTGTCGTTTTGCCGGCGCCGTTGCGGCCCAGCAGGGTCACGACCTCGCCTTTGCGGACGTTGAAATCGACGCCGTGGAGGATGTGGGATTCGCCGTACCAGGCTTGCAGGCCCTTGACCTCAAGCAGCGGCGCGCCGGCGGTTTGCGGCTCAGCCATGGCCGGCCCCCAGATAGGCTTGCTGCACATCCGCATTGGCGGAGACCGCGGCATAGCCGCCCTCGGTCAAAACCTGGCCGCGCGTCAGCACCGTGATCGTGTCCGAGAGGTCGGCGACCACTTTCAGGTTGTGCTCGACCATCAGAATCGTGCGGTTCTTCGATACGCGGCGGATCAGTTGCACGACTTTATCGATATCCTCATGCCCCATCCCCGCCATCGGCTCGTCGAGCAGCATCACCTCGGGATCGAGCGCCAGCGTTGTGGCGATTTCGAGGGCCCGCTTGCGTCCATAGGGCATTTCCACCGCGGGCGTTTCGGCAAATTCAGTCAGCCCGACATCATCCAGCAAAGCCAGAGCCTTGCCGTTATACGCGTCGAGGACGCCCTTGGAGCGCCAAAAATCGAAATTGCCGCCGCGCTGGCGCTGAAGGGCGATGCGCACGTTCTCCCGGGCGGTGAGGTGCGGAAACACGGCGGATATCTGAAACGACCGCACGAGACCCATCCGCGCGATATCCGCGGGCTTCGACGCAGTGATGTCGCGCCCGCGGAACAGGATGGATCCCGAGGTCGGATCGAGGAATTTCGTCAGCAGATTGAAGCACGTGGTCTTGCCCGCGCCATTCGGGCCGATCAACGCGTGGATCGAGCCTTTG
>JANYDZ010000562.1 GCA_025363375.1 Hyphomicrobiales bacterium | reverse complement strand
TCGGCGCCGATGTAGTCCTTGAACGGCGGCGTCTCGTCGGAGAAGGTTCCGAACACAAGCCCGCGAAAGCGCTCGACGCGCAGGCGTTGCAAACCGTGCCGTTTCTGATCAAATTCCGGCGCCAGGCCGCCCTTGCCGCCGACGCCGCGCTTGAAGGCGACGCCCGTGAGGTTGCCGGCGAGGTCATAGACCCAGTTGTGATAGACGCAGGTGAGTTCCTTCACGTTGCCGCGCGGCTTGAAGCAGACAAGCGAGCCCTTGTGCGCGCAACGGTTGACCATGGCGTTGACGCCGCCCGCCGCGTCGCGCGCCAGAATGATCGGGGCTTCGCCGACGAAGGTGGTTTTGAAATCGCCGGCATTGGGTATTTCGCATTCCAGGCCGAGGAAATTCCAGGTCGGGCCCTGGAAGAGACGGACCTGTTCGAGCGCGTAAAGTTCGGGGTCCGTATAGACCTGATAGGGCGCGCGCGAATGATCGGCGTGCGGCCATGCGAAGTCGCGGCGGGGATGTTCGTTCATGAATGGCTCCGGGCCGCGCGCGGCGTGGCGCGCATGATACGCCAGGCGACGGGGAATGGGAAAGCGGCTTGCGTCGCAAGGGCTCAGCCCCTTGTTCCTCTGCGTTCAGCGGGAACAAAGCCGGCGGAAGCCGCTCACAACACCGGCGTGTCGTGATGGTGATGGCGCCCGTCGTCGCCATGGCTGTGGTGCGAGGAATCCGCGCGGATCGGCACCAGATTGATCTGGCCGAAGCGCACGCCCTTTTCCGCGATCATCGATTCGGCGAGTTGCTGAACGCGCTGCGTCGCGCCGCGGAACAGGGTGATTTCCATGCAATGGCGGTGATCGAGGCGCGTACGCATGGAGGCGATGGTGATGTCGTGATGCTCGTGCTGGGCGCGCTCAAGGCGCAGGGCGAGATCGCGGCCGTCGTAATCGTAGACGTAGGAGACCGCCGCGATGCAATCGGGCGCGCTGACGCTGTTGGCGCTGGAGCGCAGCAGCGCGTCGCGCACAAGATCGCGCATGGCTTCCGAGCGGCTGGAATAGCCCTTGGCCGTCATGAAGGCGTCGATCTCCGCCGCCATGGAATCGTCGAGGGAGATGGTGAGACGGTGCATGGGAGGCCTCGCGATTTGGAAACTCGTTCTCCCGCCGCGCGGGAGAAGGTGGCTCCGCGTGGCGGGGCCGGATAAGGGCGCCAAGAAGCGAACAAGAGGGGAAGGAACCGTCGGATGCGCTCAATATACCTGGCTAAATCGCTCAAGTCTCGACGCCCTCGTCCGGCGCCGAGGCGCTCTTTCTCCCGCGACACGGGAGAAAGAGCGCGTGCCGGGACGCCCCCTCACGCCGTCTTGCGGTCCTCAATGGTCGAGCGCGCGCTGCGCTCTTCGCCGGGGTTCACATGCACGTCGATGACCGCGACGCGGCCGGCGCGCAGGGCTTCGACGCCTTTGGCGATGGCGGCTTCGAGGTCCTTCACGTCCTTCACCGGGCCGATGCCGACCGCGCCGTAGGAGTTCGCCAACCCCGCGATGTCGACTTCGGGCGAGCCGATGCTCTGGCCGATCCAGCGGTTCGACACGGGACGGTTGCGGCGGCGCGCCACCGTCTCCTGATGCAACTCGTCGTTGAAATAGGAACGGTTGTTGTTGAGCACGATCAGGATCGGGATTTGCGCGCGCACGGCGCTCCACACGGCGCTGGCGCCCATGAGGAAATCGCCGTCGCCCAGCACCGCCACGGTCTCGCGGCCGCGCGTGTGCATGGCGAGCGCGACGCCGACGGAAATGCCGGCGCCCGAACCGATGCCGCCGCCGCCGTCCTTGCCGGTATAGGCTTGCGAATCGTGGAAGGGCCAGAGATCGCAGGGCCAGCCGCGGCACAGGCCCGCGATCGTCACCTTGTCGGGATCGGCGAAGCCGCCGCGCAGGGCCCGGGCGATCTTGTCCATGGTCATGCGGTCGGGATCGGAGGGCTTGGGCTTCTTGACGAGCTTTTCGCGCCACGGGGCTTTTTTGGCGCCGGCTGGCAGCGCGGCGAGCAGGTCGTCGGCGACGGTCTCGCTGGTCGCGGCCATGAACACATCGACCTGCGCCTGGGCCATGTAATTGCCGTGGGCGCCGTTGTGCAACATCTGGTCGAGCGAGCAGGCGATGATCTTCGCGGGGGCCTCGGGCTGGCCCTTGAGGGCGCGCACGCCGCCGCCAAGATCAACCCAGTCGAGGGCGAGGATCACGTCGGCCTCCGCGACAATGGCGCGGCTGTCGGGCGAGAACTGGTTGAAGGGCTCGCATACATGGGCGGGGTGATCGGTGGGAAAACAGGCGCGCAGCTTGAGGTCGGTCATCACACAGGCGCCGAGGCGCTCGACGAGTTCGACCCGCTTCTTCCAGTCGTCCATGTCGACGCCGCAGCGGCCCATCAGCACCAGCGGACGCCTGGCGGAGAGCAGCAGCTTCACGGCGGCGTCGATGGATTTTTTAGCCGGGCGCGGGGCCGGCGGCGCCTGGTAGCGCGAGAGATCGGGGAAGACGATCTCGTTCTGCAGGGAGGCCTCCTGAAGGCCCGCGTCCAGCGTGATGAACACGGGCGCCGGCGGGTCCGAACGGGTGAGGATGTTGGCCTTGCACATAGCCTCCACCAGCGCTTCGGCGGAGGTCGGCTGGTTGTCCCACTTGACCATGTCGCGCACCAGCGAGCCCTGATCGGCGGACGTGTGAATCCAGTCGATCCACGGGCGGCGCTGATCGCTGTCCATCGGACCGGTCGCGCCGAGCACAAACATGGGCACGCGGTCGCAATAAGCGTTGTAGAGCGACATCATGCCGTGCATGAGGCCGACGTTGGAATGCAGCACGCAGGCCATGGGCTCGCCGGTGGCCTTCGCGTAGCCGTGCGCGATGGCGACCGAGTGATCCTCGTGCTGGCACAGCACCATGGAGGGCCCGACATTGCCGAGGTGATTGACGATGGAATCGTGCAGGCCGCGATAGGACGCGCCGGGGTTGAGCGAAATATAGGGAAAGCCGAAGCGACGCAGCAATTGCGCGCAGACATCGCTGCCCCAGGCCACTTTAACGTCGGGTTGGCCTTCCGGTTTGTCGAAATACATGGATCACCTCTGGTTGAATCTGGTTTTGAATTTGTGGAGGGCGCGCTGTCGCGGGCGTGCCGGCAGGTTTCGCGCTGTGTTCCGGACCTGTCTCTTCCCCGATCGCCACACGCATTCCAGAGAGGTCGCCGCGCCAGGCGCAAAATCGCCTAACGCGGCCGCTCCCGGTCCGCTGGCGGTCTTATGGCGGGGGGCGGGCGGCGTGGCAAGGTGGGGGCAACGGCATATTGCGGCCCCGCCGTCCGTGCTACACCGACCTCGCAAACCCCTGCATTTAAGGAATCTCCCCATGACTTACGCCATGTCCCGCGCCTCGATCCCCGCTTTCGAGGTCGCCCTCAACGCGCTCGGCGCCTGCCTCGACAAGGGCGCGGCTTTCGCCGTCGCCAAAAAGGTCGATCCTTCCGTGCTGCTCGCCACGCGCCTCGCGCCCGACATGTTCCCGCTGACCCGTCAGGTGCAGATCGCCTGCGATCTCGCCAAGAACGGCATGGCGCGTCTGGCCGGGGTCGAGCCGCCGAAATTCGAGGACAACGAGACCACGATCGAGCAACTCAAGGCGCGCATCGCCAAAACGTTGGTCTTTTTGCAGGGACTCGACGCCGCCGCAATCGACGCTTGCGCCGGCAAGGACGTCACTTTCCCCATGGGTCCGGAGAAAAAGGGAATCATGAAGGGCGGCGAATACCTCGCCATGTTCGTCACGCCGAACGTCTATTTTCACGCCGTCGCGGCTTACGCGATCTTGCGCCATTGCGGCGTCGAGGTCGGCAAGTGGGACTATCTGGGCGCGATTCCGCTGACGAAAGCGTAAGCTTCCACCGGATATTTCAGGCGGCCCGACGCTCCGGCCCCGGGCCGCCAAAATGGCTGATGTAGCGCGGGTCGATCTCCGCGACGGGCACGACGACGAAGACATCGGTCGTGCCAAACATGCGATCGACGACCGCTCCCGTCCCTATTTTCGCGCCGACGCGCAGATAGCCCTTCACCAGCGGCGGCAACGCCGCGACCGCCCGGCGCGCGTCGATCCACTCCTCGCCAATGACATTCATGTCCACGCGGCGCGCGGCCAGAGCCTCGACGCGCCATTCGCCGGTCGCCGTCGTTTTGTGGTGCAGGTAGCTCAACGCCATCGAATGAGCGAGAAAATTGGCTCCCGGCAGGCTGGCGCAGCCGATCATCACGTCGATCGCGTGATGCCGCGCATAGGTCCAGATGCCGCGCCACATCAACTCGAGCGTGCGCTTGTTGCGCCAGTCGCGATGCACGCAAGAGCGGCCGAGTTCGAGAAAGCGCTTTTCCGGATGGCGCGCCAGCAAGGGAGCGATGTCGAACTCCTGCGCCGAGTAGAAACCGCCGTTGGCCCGCGCGGTCTCCTGCAGCAACAGACGATAGGCGCCGACCACCTTGGGTTTCTTGCGGCCGAACCGGTTGATGTATCCATGGTCGACCACGATCAGATGATCGCACAGCCTGTCGAAAGGGCAGATGTCGCGCCGCGTCATTCTGCCCCGCATGTCGGCGACGGCGCCGCCTTCATTGAAGAAGACCTTGAAACGAAGCTTCTGGGCTTTGCGGATTTCGCCCTTGAGCGTCGCCAACCTGACTTCCAGGTTGCCGATCCGGCCCAGCGAGGCGGGCAGACCGCGCAGATCGCGAACGGGTTTTCCCTTGCCCGCCCGTTGCAGGCGGGCGACGGAGCCAATGAAAGGATTGGCTGGAATTGCGAATGACCCCCAACGCAAACCCGACACTTCTGGTCCTGGTTCGGGCGGTCCTTGTTCGGGGCTGGACAGCGTCAATGGACGATCCTCCTGGCGATTCGCGCCTCGCGTCGCGCCACGCAAGCTTAAGCACCGTCGATAGACAATTATGTGACAAGACGCAGCGACATTGTGGCGGCGCGCGTCTTGGCTAACGCGCCGACAACACCGCCCGGCATTCCCCCGGCAGAGCCGCGAGGGTCATCGGCGGCTTTGCCTTGTAAAAAGGATTCGGCTTGGGGTGCAGCACAGCCTCGGAGAACCAGTAATTGAGCGAGGCGTCGCAGCCGTCGCCAGGCGGCGTCGGGTCCTGGCCCTGACAGCCTTCCTCGCCGGCGGGGCACGCCAGCCGGATATGAAAATGGTAATCGTGCCCATACATGGGCCGCACCTTGTTGAGCCATGAGCGATCGCCCGTCGTGTCGCGGCACATGGCTTTCTTGATGGCGGGATTGACGAAGATGCGCTGCACATCGCGCTGCTGGGCGACATAGCGGATCATATTGTGATGGGCCGGCGTCCAGTTGGCGTTGACGTCGAGCTTGTCGCCGCGAACCATGTTGGTGGCGGAGGTTTCCTCGCGCTCGGCGCGCGACAGGGTGTGGTCCGGCATGGGCGTCAGCCAGACATCGGCGTCAAGTCCAATCTGGTGGGAGGCGTGGCCGGTAATCATCGGCCCGCCGCGCGGCTGCGCCATGTCGCCAACCAGAAATCCCGGCCAGATGCCTTCCCGCTTCAGGGACTTCGACGTTTTCAGGAGAAAATTGACGAGAACAGGATGACCCCAGTTGCGGTTGCGCGACAGGCGCATGACCTGCCAGGATTCACCGTCGGTCGGCACGGATTCAGCCCCCGCAAGGCACCCCTTGGCGTAAAAGCCGATCACCCTCGGCCGCTCGCTGGAAGGCGTCGTCTTGCGCCCGAACAATTGCTTGGCAGGGGTCGAAGGATCTTCGGGATTCGCCAGCGGCGGCAAGGGTTTGGGAGATAAAGACCCCTTGTCCTGCGCGGCCGCGGAAAGGGCGGTCGCAAGAACCACGAAGAGTGCGGGAATTGCCGGACGCATCATCGCTCCACCGGATTGAGAAAACGCCATTCTGGTCCACCGATGTTTACGAAGAGTTAACCATGTCGGGACGCCGCGGCCCCGGACGAACGCCATGCGTAAACCCTAACACAATTTTGCCGTTTACGCCGTGGCCGCAAACGTCCATGTTGAAACCATGATGTGCCCGGCGCGGCGCAAGGGGGAGTGTTCGACATGCGTATGCCCGGCGTTCTGTTTGCCATGAGTCTTGGTATTTTGGCCAGCGTCCAGAGCGCGCAGGCCGTCACCGTCAACGTCGATCTGTCGAGCCAGCGGATGCAAGTGACGACAGCGTCCGGAGAGAGCTACGACTGGGCGATTTCCTCGGGCCGGGTGG
>JANYDZ010000512.1 GCA_025363375.1 Hyphomicrobiales bacterium | reverse complement strand
GCCAAATAGCCATAAAGCAGGGGAGTTCCAAATCACCCGCAGGATTACGCCATGTCGACCTCGCTTCAATCTCGCCGTTCAACCGATCTGGCCGCCGCCGCCGGCGAATCCGCGCTGCCGGAATGGAACCTCGACGATCTTTATCCCGGCATGGACTCGCCCGCCTTCGCCGCCGACCTTGAAAAGGGCGCGGCCCGGTGCAAGGCTTTCGCGGAAGACTATCGCGGCAAGCTGGACGCCATGGCGCGCGCGCCGGACGCCGGCGCGCAATTGTTCGACGTGCTGAAGCGCTACGAGGCGCTGGAGGATTTGCTGGGGCGAATCGGCTCCTACGCCGGGCTTGTCTACGCCGGCGACACATCCGACGGGCAACGCGCCAAGTTCTATGGCGATACGCAGGAAAAGCTCGCCAGCGCCACGACGGAACTGCTGTTTTTCGCGCTGGAGATCAACCGCATCGACGATGCCGCGCTCGACAAGGCGGCGGCGATCGCCCCGCTCAATCATTACAAGCCCTGGCTTGACGAAGTGCGCGCCGAAAAGCCGTATCAGCTCGAAGACCGGGTCGAGCAGCTCTTTCACGAAAAATCCGTCAGCGGCGCCAATGCCTGGAACCGCCTGTTCGACGAGACCATCGCCGCGCTGCGCTTCAAGGTCGGGGACAAGGAGCTCGCCATCGCGGCGACCCTCAATATGTTGCAGGACGCCGACGGCGAAAAGCGCAAGCAGGCGGCGGACGCGCTTGCCGCCACGCTCAACGCCAACCTGCGCACCTTCGCGCTGATCACCAATACGCTGGCCAAGGACAAGGAAATCTCCGACCGCTGGCGCGGCTTCAAGGACATCGCGGATTCGCGCCACCTTTCCAACCGCGTCGAGCGCGAAGTGGTCGACGCCCTGACGGAGGCCGTGCGAGGCGCCTATCCGCGTCTGTCGCACCGCTATTATAAATTGAAAGCCAAATGGTTCGGGCGGACCGAACTCGATTTCTGGGACCGCAACGCGCCGCTGCCCGATACGCCCACGCAAAACATACGCTGGGAGGACGCGCGCGAGACAGTGCTTGCGGCGTACAACGATTTCTCCCCGAAGATGGCCGGCATCGCGCGGCGTTTCTTTGACGAGCAATGGATCGACGCGCCGGTTCGCCCCGGCAAATCGCCGGGCGCCTTCGCGCATCCAACGACGCCGTCCGCGCATCCTTACGTGCTGGTGAATTATCAGGGCAAGCCGCGCGACGTCATGACGCTGGCGCATGAACTGGGACACGGCGTGCATCAGGTGCTGGCGGGACACAACGGCGCGCTGATGGCGCCGACGCCGCTGACGCTGGCCGAGACCGCCAGCGTGTTCGGCGAAATGCTCGCCTTCCGTAAATTGTCGAGACAGGCGCCGCCCGAACAGCGCCGCGCCATGCTGGCGGGCAAGGTCGAGGACATGCTCAACACGGTGGTGCGTCAGATCGCCTTCTATTCGTTCGAGCGCAAACTCCACAGCGCGCGGCGCGAGGGCGAACTCACGGCGGAGCAGATCAGCGAGCTGTGGATGAGCGTGCAGGGCGAGAGTCTCGGCCCCGCCATCAAACTGGGGCCGGGATACGAGACCTACTGGGCCTATATCCCGCATTTCGTGCATTCGCCGTTTTATGTTTACGCCTACGCGTTTGGCGACTGCCTGGTGAATTCACTTTATGGCGTCTACGAAAACGCGGCGGATGGATTTACAGACAAGTATTTCGCGCTGCTGTCGGCGGGCGGCACCAAGCATCATTCCGAATTGCTGAAACCCTTCGGCCTCGACGCGCGCGATCCCGCCTTCTGGCAGATCGGCCTGACGATGATCGAGGCAATGATCGTCGAGCTGGAGGGGATTTCGGCCTGATCGCAATTTAGGCCTGATAGACTTGCGTGCCGCGCCTGTCGTTGCGATCATGCGAGGGGCTTTCGTCGCCCCGTCAGGCGCGCGCCCAGGACCGCGGGCGGGCGGATTTGCCGCGGGGCGCGGCGCGCCGCGGCCCAATTTTAACAAGCGGCGCAAACCCGGATCCGACCATGGAAGTTCTAGTCTACGAGCGCGAAGCGCATTTCGAAGCGGGGCGCCTGTCGGACGCCTTTCCGGGCGTTGCGATCCACGACGCGCGCGCGCATGAACAGGCTTTGTCGATGTGCGCCAACGCCGACGTGCTTGTCGCGCTGGCGCATGAAGTTACGGACGAACTGATCGCCGCCATGCCGAAGCTCGAATGGATTTTCGCGCTTTCCACGGGGGTCGATCACCTGTGGACCCTGAAAAGCCTGCGCAAGGATGTGCGCGTCGCCAATGGGCGCGGCATCCACGGGCCGCAGATGGCGGAGCTGGCGTTTCTGTTCATGATCGGCCTCGCGCGCGATTATCCACGCATGGCCGCGAACCGGCGCGAGCGTAAATGGCGGCGCTGGGCGCAGCCGGTGCTGGTCGGCAAGACGGCCGTCATTCTTGGCGTTGGCACGATCAGCGAGGAGTTGGCGCGCCGCTGCAAGGCTTTCGACATGCGGGTTGTCGGTGTCAGCAACGCGCGGACACAGAGCCCTGGATTCGACAGAATCGTGCCCCGCGCGCGGCTGCTCGAAGCCGTCGGCCTCGCCGATTTCCTCATCGTGCTGGCGCCGCTCGACGACACGACGCGCAACATGGTCGACGCTCAGGTCTTCGGCGCGATGAAGGCGACCGCTTTCATCGTCAATCTGGCGCGCGGCGACGTGATCGACGAAGCCGCGATGATCGCGGCGCTGCAGGCGGGGCATATCGCCGGCGCGGGTCTTGACGTGTTTTCGGTCGAACCACCGACGCCGTCGAACCTGCTTTGGGAGATGCCCAACGTCATGATCACGCCGCGCATCGGCGGCATGAGCGATATTTACGCCGATCAGATTTTCCCCGTTGTCGAGCACAATCTGCGCGCGCTGATCGAGAGGCGCCCGGCGGACATGCGCAATCTCGTGCGGTAGGACGCGTCCCGGTCGGGATTGCGCGGCGAAGCTCCCTCCCGTAATTTGCCGCCTGTTTGATGGAGGCTTTATGTTCAGGTTGATCGGCGGTCCCGGTGTTTTCGCCGTGGCGGCGCTCATGGCGTGCGCGGCCGGCGCGTCGGCGGCCGATTACTACGCCGGCAAAACGATCGAAATGCTCGTCGGCGCCGACGTGGGCGGCGGCTATGACATTTACGCGCGCGTCGTCGCGCGGCACCTGCAAAAACACATTCCCGGAAATCCCAACATCGTCGCGCGCAACATGCCGGGCGCGGGCAGCGCCATCGCGGGCGGGCACGTGTACCGCGCCGCGCCCAGGGACGGCACGGTGATTGGCGCGCTGATGCCCGGCGCCATCATGGGACGGTTGCTCGACGAGCGCGCCAGCACTTTGTTCGAGCCGACGAAGTTCAACTACATCGGCACCGCCGACAGCGGCACGCGCGTCTGCATGACGCACAAATCCTCGCCGGTGAAGACCTACGGGGACGCGCTCAGGCAAAAGGTCGTCATGGCCGCGAGCCAGGCGGGCGGGGCGACGCGCGATTACGAGGCTTTGCACAATCACGCGACGGGAACGAAGTTCGAAATCGTCAGCGGCTACAAGGGCACGTCCGACATCATGCTCGCGATCGAGCGCGGCGAAGCGGCGGGGTTGTGCGGTCTCGATTGGTCGAGCCTGAAGTCGCAAAAGCCCGACTGGATCCGGGACGGCGTCGTCAACATCATCGTGCAGGACGGCATCGATCCCGAGCCCGAGCTCACGAAAATGGGCGTGCCGCAGATATGGCCTTTTATCGGGAACGAACTGGATCGCAAGGCGGTGGAACTCGTGCTCAGCCAGCAGCTGTTCGGCCGCTCCTATGTGACGCCGCCGGGCACGCCGAAGGAGGTTGTGGACATTCTGCGCGCGGCTTTCGCGAAGACGATGCGCGACCAGGACTTTCTCGCCGACGCGGACAAGGCGCGCATCGGCATCACGGCGACGTCGGGCGAGAA
>JANYDZ010000488.1 GCA_025363375.1 Hyphomicrobiales bacterium | reverse complement strand
TTAATGACTCAAGCGCCCGTTTTGGCGTTAGTATTGCTCATTCTCGGCCAGTTGAGTTTCGTGTCCCAAATTGTTGCGGGGCGCGGCGCGGGAGAGTGAGTCGCCATGTCGCAAGTGTCCTATATTCCCGGTTTCGACCGCAAGCCGATCTCTTTCGCGCAAAAACTGGCGTCTTCCGAGGCGTTCAAGGCCCTGTTCAAGGAAGGCATGGGGCTGGTGGAAACCTCCGCCGCCTATCTCGACGGGCCCGGCCGCGTCGAGGCCAAGGCCCTGCCGCGCATGGAAGCGCTGGCCTACGCCTCCGAAAGCATGCGTCTGACGACGCGGTTGATGCAGGTGGCCTCGTGGCTGCTGCTGCAACGCGCCGTCAACGAGGGCGAAATGACGCAAGCCCAGGCCGCCGCCGAAAAACACAGGGTGAAATTGTCGCGGCAGGAACTGGCGGCGGACGCCGTCACCTTCGCGCGGCTGCCGACGGCGTTGCAGGACCTCTGCCGCCATTCGCTGCGGCTCCAGGCGCGCGTGCTGCACCTCGACGAATTGTTGTATCGCCCGAAGGACAAGGCTGTTGTGGCGGAGCGCCCGGCGGCGATTGACGCCCAACTGGAGCGTTTGCGGGCGGCCTTTGCGCCGCGCGTGTGAGGGGCTGGCGCAAGACGCGCTCGCATCGCCTCAATGATTTCCGGATAATTTCCGCAGCTTCACGAGGTCAAGCGCAAAGGTCGGTATATCGACCGGCAGCCGGGTGAAGCCGTGATGGACGTAAAACCGTTCGGCGGAAGGCGAAATCGCATGCACGACCAGCAGGCGGGCGGAGACTTCGGCCGCTGCCCGCGATGAGCGAACAATGGCGTCGTTCAGCAGCGCACGGCCCAGCCCCTGTCCTTGCCAGTTCTTGTCAATCGCAAGCCGCCCCAATATCACCGCCGGAATCTGGCGCGGCATGTTGCGGCGCATGGAACCTATGGCTTCCTGATTGAGAATTTGCCCCATGCAGATGGCGTAGAAACCAACAACCCGCTGCGCGCCTTCAAGGCGC
Organism: Hyphomicrobiales bacterium; assembly: GCA_025363375.1. GTDB lineage: Bacteria > Pseudomonadota > Alphaproteobacteria > Rhizobiales > Beijerinckiaceae > Terripilifer. Next base: position 6,002 of record JANYDZ010000488.1, on the reverse strand, counting down.
ACGACATAGGTTTTGCTGGCGGCCATTTCCATGTTTTGCCGGGCGCGTTCCCGCAGCCATTCGTCAAGGGCCGGCTCGTCCGATTGAAAGTCCGCAAGGTCATGCGCCTCCGACAGGGGCGCGGGGTGACTGAACTGTCGCGGGGGATCAGCCACGCGGCCACGGGGCCATGGCTGCAAGCAGCCGTTTCATGCCGGCGGACTCCTGAGGCGTGGGCTCGGAATCCATCCAGTCCAGAACCTTTTGAAAGGTCTGCGCGTCGGCATAGATGGTGGTTTGGTCGAGCAGGACGTTCCTGGCCTCCTTGAGCGCCGACGCCAACATGAATTGCGAACGGTTGGCGCCTACCAGTACCGCCGCCTGGTCGATCAACGACTTGTCCTGCGCGCGAGCGCGCAAGTGGATATTGACTTCAGCGACGGCGGGTGAGGATTTCATGATTGGGATTGTGCAATGATGTGTTGCGTTTGTCAACACATGCGGGGACGCTCGGGCATCAACCTTCTTTGCGCGTTCTCGTCCAACGCAAAAACCCCGGCTTCGCAGCCGGGGTTTTGGTATAAATGAGCGGCAAAAAGCCTATTTCCGCGCGCCTATGCTGCCAAAGCGGCTGGTGAATTTCGACAGGCGGCCGCCGCGGTCGAGCAGTTGCTGATTGCCGCCGGTCCAGGCCGGGTGGGTCAGGGGATCGATGTCGAGGTTGAGGGTCTCGCCCGTCTCGCCATAGGTCGAGCGCGTCTGGAATTCGGTTCCGTCTGTCATCACGACCTTAATCAGGTGGTATTGCGGGTGAATGTCGGCTTTCATGGCTTTTCCTTCAAACGTGTCGGACGCGGGCGCGAAATTGGCCGCAGCCCAAAAATTCTTTCCCAAAAGGCGGGGTGGGCCCCTATAACGCAGGTCTGACCGGGGTTCAAGGCAAAAGCCTGAGTTCACCCGCCCCGTCGCCTGAAACTGGATCCGTTCATGACCGACGCCGCCCCATCCGACGCCAAAAAGCCGCGCACATCCCTCAAGGCCCTGCTGCCGCTCCTGCCCTACGTGGCGCGTCACAAGGGCTGGATCGCGGCGGCCCTGGCGGCGCTGGTTGTGGCGGCGGCCGCGACGCTAAGCGTGCCGATCGCGCTGCGCCGGATGATCGACTACGGCTTCTCCGCCGAGGGCGCCGGGCTGATCGACACCTATTTCACAGCGATGATTGTTGTCGTGGCGGTGCTGGCCGTCGCCTCAGGCTGCCGCTATTTCCTCGTGATGACCCTGGGCGAACGCGTGGTCGCCGATCTGCGCGGCGATCTGTTCGGGCATCTGGCCTGTCTCGACGCGGCCTTCTACGACACGGCAAAGACAGGCGAACTGGTGTCGCGCCTGACGGCGGACACGACGCAGATGCGCTCGGCGTTCGGCGCGTCGGCCTCGATCGCCTTGCGCAATCTTGTGCTGTTCATCGGCGCCATCGGCATGATGGTCTATACGAGCCCGAAGCTTTCGGGGCTTGTGCTGGTGGCGATTCCGTTGATCGTGCTGCCGCTGGTGGCTTCGGGGCGGCTTGTGCGGCAGCGCTCGCGCGCGGCGCAGGACACTTTGGCCGCAGCCAGCGCTTTTGCTTCCGAGACCATCGGCGCCATGCGCACGGTGCAGGCTTTCGTCGCGGAAAAGGCGACAGTGTCGCGCTTCTCGGTCGCGGTGGAGAGCGCCTATCGCGCGGCGCGGGACGCCACGGGGGCGCGCGCGATTCTCACCTCCATCGGCATATTTCTGGCCTTCGCCAGCGTCGTAGCGGTGCTCTGGCTCGGCGCGCAGGATGTGCTGGCGGGCCGCATGACCGGCGGGCTTTTGTCGCAATTCGTGCTTTCCGCGGTGCTCGGGGCCAGTTCGCTCGGTCAGCTCTCGGAAGTGTGGAGCGAATTGTCGTCGGCGGCGGGGGCCGCGGGGCGCATCGCGGAAATTCTCGAAACGCAGCCGACCATCGTCGCGCCGGCTTCGCCCGTTGCGTTGCCGAAGCCAACGCGCGGCGAAATCACCTTCGACAAGGTGCGGTTCGCCTATCCGACGCGGCTTGAGAGCGATGTGGCGCGCGAGCTCTCTTTCCGCGTGAAGCCGGGCGAGACCCTGGCCATCGTCGGTCCCTCGGGCGCGGGCAAATCGACGGTGTTTCAACTGCTGATGCGGTTTTACGACACGACGGGCGGCCGCGTGCTCGTCGATGGAATCGATGTGAAAAACGCCGATCCGGCGGAACTGCGTGGACGCATGGCGCTGGTGCCGCAGGACTCCGTCATCTTTGGCTCCTCCGTCGCCGACAACATCCGCTTTGGCCGGGCGGACGCGAGCGAGGCCGACATGAAGGAAGCCGCCGAACGCGCCGCGGCGAACGAGTTCATCGACGCGCTGCCGCAAGGCTATGCGACGCTGCTCGGCGAGCGCGGGATCACGCTGTCGGGCGGCCAGCGCCAGCGACTGGCCATCGCGCGCGCGATCCTGAAGGATGCGCCAATCCTTCTGCTGGACGAGGCGACATCCGCGCTCGACGCGGAGAATGAGACGCTGGTGCAAAGGGCGCTCGACAACGTGGTGCGGGGCCGCACCACGATTGTCATCGCGCATCGTCTGGCGACAGTGCTTTCCGCCGACCGGATTCTCGTGATGGACGAGGGGCGCGTTGTCGAGGAAGGCACGCACGCGGGTCTTGTGGCGAAAGGCGGGCTTTACGCGCGCCTGGCGCGGCTGCAGTTCGAGACGGGGGCCGCGGCGCTCAACGCCTGAGCAGCCCGCCGATGGCTCCGCCGACAAGGGCGCCGCCGATGAAGGCGCCGATCGGGCTCGCGCCGCCGCCGCCGCCGCTTTGCTGACGCGCCGGCCAGTCGCGTTGTTTAGCCGGCGCGCGCTGCGTCACCTGCCGCCGCTGGGCCTGCGCCGCCGCGATGCCGGGATTGACGCGCGGCGCTGGCGCGGCTCTGGCGGGCGTCGTCAGGGCGCGGGTCGGGGTCATGGGCTGGGCGTTGACGAAGCGCTGCCACGCGGTTTCGCTTTCCTCGAGCAGGGCGGCGCGCTGCGCCGGGCCAAGCCACGTCGTCGGCTGCGCCTCGTGGCGCTTCTGCCAGTCGGCGATGGCGGCGCGGGTTTTCGGCGTGAAATTGCCGTTGGCGTCGCCGGGATTGAAGTCCAGCACTTTCAGGCGTTGCTGAATCACCTTGCGGGCGTTCTTGTCGAGATTCAGGGCTTTTTCCGTCTGCATGGTGCCGACCTCCGCCTTGAGGGCGGCGGTGGCGACAATCCCCTTCGTTGCGTCGGCGGGGGTCGTCGCGGGCGTGGAAACCGCGGCGCCGGTCAGGCGGGCGACGCGGCTCTTTGCCATTTGCGCGTAGACGCCGTTTGGATAGGCGTCAAGGTAAGCACGATAATCGTCGGCGGCGTTGCCGCGTTCGGCCGATTCCCACATTTTATTTTCCTGCGCAAGGCGATCCGCGGCGGCGGTTGTGACGACCGCTGCGCCGGGAACGGCGCCCGAGGCGTTCGGCAGCGCGGCGACCTGCTGACGCGGTTGCGCAGCGGGATTGAGAATGAACTCGCCGATGATGGAGGTGTTCACCCAGGGCATCTGCTTTTGTTTGGTCTCCTCCCAGACATCCGTGCGCACGCGGTTCATGACCGTGTCGATGGACACGCCGGGCTCTTCCATGTGGCGCAGCAGCGCCTTGGTGAAAGGGCTGTTCTCGCCGGGCTTGCCGTCGAGCGCGGCGCTGCGCGGGTCCGTCGCGAACGCAATCAGCGTGCCTTTGGCCAGCTCGCTGTCAACGCGGCTCAGACCGCGTTCAGCGACCGCCGAGCGGTTGCGCGCGCCGCGTTGCAGATCGGCGGCGAAGGGATTGTCGCGGCAGGCGTCGAGGATGACGACATTGACGCGCTCCTCGCGCTTCATCTGCTTGAGCACCATGGTCAGGCTGATGGCGCCAAGGTCAAGATCGGTCTGGCTCTTCAGGCCGAGATCGGTTGGAATGAGGAAGTTTTCGTCTTCCACCGATACGCCATGCCCGGCGTAATAGACCATGGCGGCCTTGGATTCAGGCAACGCGGCGGAAAACTCTCGCAGCTTGTCGCGCATTTCGCCGGCGCCGAGATCGTAGCCGTCGATGACCTGGAAGCCGAGACGCTTCAGCGAGGCCGAGACGGCCTTGGCGTCGGTAACGGGATTTTCCAGCGCGATCGCCGACTTGTAGGCCCCGTTGCCGATGACGAGCGCGACGCGCTTTTCAACCTCGGCGAAGGCGGGAACGGCGCACGCGGCGGCAAGAAAACCAGCGCCGAGCGCGAGCGTGGCGGTTATTGAGCGAATTCTTGCCAATGCTTTCAGCATGATTGCCTCCGAGCCTGCGTTAAATCGCGAAGTCCACTGCGCGGTCCAGTTGCGATTTTCAGTTTGCAACAGGCAAATTCCTGTTTTGATTTAACAACAGATCCGCAGCGTCGTCATGTGCGTTTTCGCACATGACGACGGTCTCAACAATTTTGCGGAGGCATCCTTACCGGTCCGTCAACTTCAACTCGATGCGGCGATTGCGGCGCAGCGCCTCGTCGGAATCGCCGGCGTCGATGGGCTGAAACTCGCCAAAGCCGGCGGCGACAAGATGCTGGGGAGAAACGCCGCGCGCCACGAGATATTGCACGACGGCAATGGCGCGCGCGGCGGAGAGATCCCAGTTCGAGCGGAATTGCGCGCCGCTCGTCGGGCGCCGGTCGGTGTGGCCGTCGACGCGCATCACCCACGGGATTTCCGGCGGGATTTCACGTTCGAGATTTTGCAGCGCCTGCGCCACCTGATCCATCTGGCCGCGCCCGGCGGGATTGACCTCGGCCCTGCCGGAATCAAACAGCACTTCGCTTTCGAAAACAAACCGGTCGCCGACAACGCGCACGCCGGGACGGCTGCCCAGAATATCGCGCAGCCGTCCGAAGAAATCCGAGCGATAGCGGGAAAGTTCCTGCACCTTCTGGGCAAGCGCCAGATTGAGGCGCGAACCGAGGTCGGAAATCTGCGCCTGACTCTCGCGGTCGCGGTTCTCGGACGCGGCCAGCGCGTCTTCAAGCGCGGCGAGCTGACGGCGCAAGGCGGATATTTGTTGATTGAGAATTTCCAGCTGCGCCTGTGCGCGGGCGGAGAGTTGCTTTTCCGCGTCGAGAGCCCGCGCGGCCTCAGCCGCCTGCCCGCCCGCCGCGTTGGCCGCCGCGCCGTTGCGCGCGATCTGCGCCTCGAGCCGAAGCTTGTCTTGTTGCGCGGAATCGAGTGTCGCGGTCAGGGCCAGAAGGGAGGACTGCGAATCCGCCTTGCCGGCGCGCTCCAGCGCCAGCAGCGAGGTCAACTCCTCGATCTGGCGGTTGAGCCGCGCCAGCGCATTGTCCTTGCCGGTAATGTCCCGCGACAGAAAGAACTGCGCCAGCATGAACACCGAGAGCAGGAAGATCATGCTCAGCAACATGACGGACAGGGCGTCGACAAAGCCCGGCCAGTAGTCAAATCCGCGTTGATTGCCGCGCGCGCGCCCCAGAGCCATCAGCGCCGCTCCGATTCACGCGCCAGGCGCTCCAGCAGCTTCTTGATTTCGCCCTGCTGTTCGGCCTGCGCCTCGACCCAGTCGCGGATCAACTGCTGTTCGCTGCGCATGTGCTGCACCAGGCCCTGAATGCCCTCGGCGAGATTGGCCATGGCGGCGGTGGAGGCGCGGGAATTCGACGCGTCGGGCGCGGCGGAGACCTTTTCAACGATGGCGCGCGTATCCTGCGCGGGAGCAGGCTCGGCGAGCGGCGGCTCGGCGGTCTGCGTCGAAAGACGGTCTTCAAGCTCGGTGTAGAAGCGGTTCTGCGCCTGGCCCGCCTGCAAATCGAGAAAGCCGAGCACGAGCGAACCGGCGAGGCCGAACAGCGACGAGGTGAAGGAAATCGACATGCCGGCGATAGGCGCGGCCAGTCCATTCTTGAGATCGTCGAACATCACGGCGGCGTCGGCG
>JANYDZ010000472.1 GCA_025363375.1 Hyphomicrobiales bacterium | reverse complement strand
GGCGGCAATGAGCGTCAGCGCTGAAGACCGCTTCGGCTTGCACGATCTGTTTATGGCATATGTGTGGGCGGCCGACACCGGCGATCTCGACGGCTATGTCGCGACGTTTTCCGAGGACGCCTTGCTCGTCGATTCCGGGGGACGAAGCCATCGGGGCCGCGACGCCATCCGGGCCTATTGCGTCGGGTTTTTTTCCGCGCCCGGCGGGCGCGGGCGCATGCATTTCTTCCAGCAGATGAAAGTCGGACCAGAGGGCGCGGGAATTCGCGTGTTCTCCTTCTGGCAGGTGGCGCAGGCGATCGAAAGCCCGCGCGGGACGCGCGTGCGCTCGGTTGGCGCGTGCGACGATCTCTGTGTAAAAGTCGATGGCGTCTGGCGCTTCGCCGAGCGCCGCATCGGGCGCTGGAACGACAAAACCGCGCCGTGGAAATTCAACAACGAGTGCCGCTCATGATCATCGACATCTACACGCACATCGCGCCGAAAACCTTCCTCGACAAGATGGTGACGCTGGCGCCGACGCTCGGCAACATCGTCAACCGGCTGCTCGCGGTGAAACCGTTGAGCGATCTGGACCTGCGCTTCAAGGCGATGGACGCCGTGCCCGACTATCGCCAGCTCGTGAGCCTGCCCAATCCCTCGCTTGAGGAGCTCGGCCCCGCCGATCAGGGGCTGGAACTCGCGAAGATCGCCAACAACGAGATGGCGGAATTGTGCCGCAAGCATCCCGACCGCTTCGTCGGTTTTGCCGCCGCCGTGCATCTGGGCGACGTCGACGGCGCGCTCCAGGAGGCGCACCGCGCCATCCATCAGCTCGGCGCCAAAGGCGTGCTGATCTACAATCATGTCGCGGGCGTGCCGTTGGACGACAAGCGTTTCCGGCCGTTTTTCGCAGCGCTGGCGGGTTGGGATCGACCCATCTGGCTGCATCCCACGCGCACGGCGTCGATGAGCGATTACGCGTCGGAAGACAAATCGCGCTTTGAAATGTGGTGGTGCTTTGGCTGGCCCTACGACACGTCGGTCGCGATGACGCGGCTTGTATTTGACGGGCTGTTCGACAGACATCCGGATTTGAAGATCATCACGCATCATTGCGGCGGCATGATTCCGTTCTTTGACGGACGCGTCGGGCCGGGGTTGGAAGTGCTGGGCGCGCGCACGTCGGACGAAGATTATTCGCGGGTGCTGCCGTCGCTGAAAAAGCCGCACATGGATTATTTCAAACTTTTCTACGGGGACACCGCGATGTTCGGCGCGACGCTCGGAGTTAAATGCGGGCTTGAGTTCTTTGGCCCGGGCAAGATCGTGTTTGCCACCGACGCGCCGCTGGGGCCGATCAAGAAGACATTCGACGGCATCGACGGCATGGACCTCGACGCCACGACGAAACATGCGATATTTTATGGCAACGCGGCGAAGTTGTTGAGGTTGTGAGCACGGGCGTTTGCTTCTCCCTGGAGCGGGAGAACGAAGAGCGTGAGAACGAAGAGCGTTGGCGTCGAACGAGGGCGCCGGTACAAGGCGAATGATTGATGAAAGCGCTCGACGCCAGCAATTTACCCGGAGGTTCCGCTCTTGTCCCGGCGCTATCGTCCGACCTTCAGCCCACTTCTCCCGCTCCGCGGCAGAAGGCTGCACCCACGAAATTTTGCGCGGCGAGCCGATTGAAACCTCTTCTCGCCCTCGCAACCTTCTGCGCCGCGCCCGCCCGCGCCGATCCCGTTGAAGACTTCTACAAGGGCAAGCAATTGCAGTTCGTCATCCGCACGCCTGTCGGCGGCGATTATGATTCCTATTCGCGGCTGCTGGCGCGGCACATGGGCAAGCATATTCCGGGCAAGCCGAACATCGTGCCGGTGAACATGCCCGGCGGCGGCGGCATTGTATCGGCGAATTTTGTCGGCGTCGCCGCGCCAAAGGACGGCACAATCATCACCATGGTGAGTCAGGGCCTGCCGGTCGATCAGGCGCTCAATCTCAACCCCAGCCTGCGCACGGACATGCGGCAGTTCAACTGGATCGGCAATGTCGTCAACGCCAATCAGTTGCTCGTGACATGGCACACGTCGAAGACGAAGACGCTCGAGGACGCGAAGAACCGCGAGACTCAGATCGGCTCGACCGGCGCCGGCTCGGCTTCCGTGCAATTGCCGGCGTTCTACAACAACGTGTTGGGCACCAGGTTCAAGATCATCATCGGCTATCAGGGCGGGCAGGACGTCGATCTGGCCATGGAGCGCGGCGAGGTCGAGGGACGCGGCACCAACACCTACACCGGATATCAAACGTCAAAGCCGCATTATCTCGCGCAAAAGCTGATATTGCCGTTGATTCAGGTGGGATCGGCGAAAGAGGCGGAATTGCCGGATGTTCCGCTGTTGCTGGATCTGCCGGTGAGTTCCCAGAACAAGCCTTTGCTCGAATACATGTCGAAGGCGATCACGGTCGGGCGTCCCGTCGGCACGTCGCCCGGGGTGCCGCCGGAGCGTGTCGCCGCGTTGCGCCGGGCCTTTGATCTGACTTTGCTCGATCCCGAATTCATCGCCGAAGCCAAACAGCAGAACGCCGAAGTTCGGCCCATGACGGGCGAGGTCCTCGCGCGCGTCATCAAGGAGCTCATCGAGGCGCCCCAGGACGTGCGCGACCGCGTGAAAGTCGCGCTGGAGCCGAAGGCGGCCGACATAGGTCAAACGAAATAGGCGGTTCTCAACCCGATTTGCGCTCGCTCATCAGCGGACGCTCTTCCATCAGCGCGAATGCGGCGAATGAAACCGCAAAGGTGGCCGCCGTGCAAAGAAAAATTGTGCGGAAATGGCCGGCGGCCTCCGCCTTTTCGCCGAAGAAGGCGCGCATGGTCTCCGCGACATCGACGCCGCGCGCGGAAAAGCCAAGCGCGACAAGGCCGTAGGCGGCCACGAGCCCCGTGGCGACGAGCGAGCGCGTAAAACTCATGGTCGCGACCGATATGCCCATTTGATGCAACTCCACCGCGTTCTGCATGGCGACGGTGGTGGTGGGCGCGCAAGGACCGAAGCCCGAGCCGATGATGGCGACGACGATCATGAATTCGGTGAAGCCGATGGTTTCGGCCCGCCACGCAAGCCACAGGCAAGCGGCGACGCAGACCGCCAGAGCGATCAGCGGAGGCGTTTTGTAGTGCGTCAACCGTCCCGTGAGATGCGCGCCGACAAGCGCGCTGGCGTTCACCGTCATCATGAGCGGAATCACCGCGACCCCCGCGCTGGAAGGCGAATAGCCATGCACCGCCTGCAGAAACATCGGCAGGTAGATGTTGAGGCCCGTGACGGAAGCCCAGCCAACGCCGTTGCAAATGGTGGCGAGCCGCACGATGGGATTTTTCAGCACGCCCAGCGGGATCAACGGTTCGGGCGCCGTGAGCAGACGGCGAATGAACCAGACCCAGCAGACCGCGGAAAAAACCGAGGCTCCGATGATTTGCGGCGAGCCCCAGGGAAAATTCACGCCGCCCGCGTTGAAGACGAACATGCATGAGGAACTCGCCACGACCATCAATACCGCGCCGAGAATATCGAGCTTGTGCGGGCGCTCGTGGCGCGGCAGTTTTTTCAGCAGAAACCACAGGAAGACCAGAGCGAAAAGGCCCAGGGGAAAATTGAGCCAGAAGATGGCGGACCAGCGCAGATGCTCCGACGCAAAGCCGCCCCACAAGGGGCCGAGCGCGCCCGATGTGATGTAGACGATGGAGAAATACGTGTAATAGCGGGCGCGCTCCTTGGGCGCGGCGACGTCTCCCAGAATGGTCATGGCCAGAGACGTCATGCCGGCGCTGCCGAGGCCCTGCAAGGCGCGGCCGAGAATGAGCATGGGCAGATTGACGGCGAGCGCCGACACGAGCGAGGCGACGAGGAAAACGCTGACGCCGATAAGCAGCGTGGAGCGG
>JANYDZ010000442.1 GCA_025363375.1 Hyphomicrobiales bacterium | reverse complement strand
GCGATGATTTCAAGCCCGCGGCTTTCGGTCCGCCCGTACTTCATGCCGCAGGCCGCGACATAGGGAAAATACAGCACGACCGCCAGATGTTCGCGCTGTCCGAAATCGAATTCGCCCAGCACGAACATCAGAAGACACATCTGCAAAACCAGCAGCAGGCGCGCCGCGCGGTTGACGCCTTCCAGCGCGCCGAGGATGCGATAGACGCACCAGACCGAGGTCAGGATCAGCGCGGAAACGCCGAACATGAACACGCTGTAGACAGGCCATCCGGTCGCGCCCGCGAAGATCGTCACGGGCATGAGCAGCCACACGATAAGCGGTGGATTCACCTCGACGAAATCGCGTCCGTAGACGCCGCCGTCCAACATGCGGCGGGAGACCTCCAGCAGCCAGGCATTGTCATGCACGGGAAACAGGTAGAGCATGAAGGAAAGGCCAAACAGCAGACAGGCGGCAGCCAGAACGGCGAAAGCCGCCGCGTTTGATTTTTCAATCTGGCGAAGGATGCAGTGCACGATGGCTCCGGGGAATCGTTATGCGCGATAGTATCGGCGAGCGCCGGCTTTCCCAAGCAACAGCGCCATTCCAACTCCTCTGGAGAATTCCAGACGCCCGTTGATCCCCGCCCGACGCGCGGCGTTCATCGCGCCGGGACCGGGATTTTTGCGGGAACAAATCGGCGGGGCAGGCGCGTCTTGACTTCCCGATTGTTATATACAACAACAATCATAAGTCATTCACATGGAAAATGCCATGACCAGCCCGATCCCTAAAGCCGCGTTTGCCACGGAACAGCGCGGCGCGGTGTTGATCGTCACGCTCGACCGGCAGGCCAAGCGCAACGCGCTCGACGATCCCGCCGTCGCCGAACTCGACGCTGTTTTTTCGGCCATTCCCGACAGCGTCAAAGCCGTCGTCCTGCACGGTGAAGGGCCGAATTTCTCCGCCGGCCTCGACCTCTCCGAACTGACGGAGCGCAACGTCGCGCAGGGCGTCTTTCATTCGATGTCGTGGACGCGGACCTTCGAGAAAATCCAGTTCGGCAAGGTTCCCGTCGTTGCGGTCATGCGCGGCGCGGTGATCGGCGGCGGGCTCGAACTCGCCTGTGCGACCCATGTGCGCGTCGCCGAACGCAGCGCCTATTACGCCTTGCCGGAGGGCCAGCGCGGCATTTACGTCGGCGGCGGCGCTTCGGTGCGCCTGCCGCCGCTGATCGGCGTCTCCCGCATGATGGAGATGATGCTGACGGGCCGCACCTATAATTCCGCCGAGGGCCTGGCGCTGGCGCTCTCCCACTATGTGGTCGACGACGGGGCGGGCCTCGCCAGGGGCATGGAGCTCGCGGAGAAAATCGCCGGCAACGCGCCGCTGACGAATTTCGCGCTGATCCACGCGCTGCCGCGCATCGCGGGCGCCGATCCCGCCACGGGATTTCTGATGGAATCGCTGATGGCCTCCGTCGCGCAGGACGCGCCCGAAGCCAAACAGCGCCTACGCGATTTTCTCGAAAAGCGTGCCGAAAAAATCGTCAACAAGGGCTGAGCCGCCGCGCGAAGCGTGACGGAGGCGGTCGGCCGGACTTGTCGGCGTGCGTCCCGGCGCAAAAACAACGCTGACAGGTCCGGGCCGACGCCGCCGTGTCCCTCCCATGAAGGGGAGGGAACGCTTCCCTCAAAGGCCTGTCCGCGTCGCCTCGGCCTTCGCCAGGAATGCTTCCACAATCCGCGCGACCTCCTCGGGCCTGTCGTGATGCAGGTTGTGGCTGGTGTCGAGAACCTTGTCGCACACCACATTCGCGAGCAACGCCGCGCGCGCCGCGATGCCGCCGGGCTCCGCCTCGATGCGCGACTTGCGGTCCGACGCGAGCCACAGGGTCGGCGCCACGATGCGCGTCATGCAGGCCTCCCATTCGGCCTTGCGGTGCTGCACGGCGAAGGGCGAGCGATGCAGCGGGTCAAAGCTCCATTCCAGCATGCCGTCCGGCCGCCTGCGCGAGGATTCCGCCGCCAGATAAAGCGCTCGTTCCGTGGTCAGCCGCCGGTTGGTTTGTCGCAGCCGTTCGGCCAGCTGCGCCAGGGTTTCGTACGGACGCGACGTTTCGGGCCCCTCGCGCCAGGCGTCGATCCATTTGCCAAGGTGGTCGGGCGTCTCCCGGGCGTCGGAATCCGTCAAGCCAAAGGCGTCGAGCGCCACGAGCCGCGAAACGCGCTTTGGCCGAACCCCGGCGTAGACGCCGGCCACCATGCCGCCGAGCGAATGGCCGACCAGCGGAACCGCGCGTTCAG